>CAZBOK010000014.1:0-25455 GCA_964493525.1 uncultured Phycisphaeraceae bacterium
CCACCGTCTCCGGGTAGAGATCGGCGACGGTCATGTTGTGCGCGGCGAGCAGCGTGATCAGCCGATCGGTGCTCGCGAGACGGCGCGCGTGCGCGACGTTGAAGGTGATTCGTGCGCGGAGGTCGTCGGCTTCCCGCATGTCGCCGCCGATGCGATAGGCCTTGAGCCATGCTTCGACGTTGAGCGCGGTCGTCGTCAACGCCAGGCCGCCGAGGCAGAGAAGACCGAGGCAGAGCGCGAGACGCTGCATGTGCCCCTCCCGAGGGGCGGTGACTGTTACAGCCGGTGGATCAGTTCGAGCCCGACGGACGCGCCGACACGTCCGGGAGCTTTCGTGCGACCCGCATGCGCGCGCTGCGCGCCCGTGGGTTCCGTGCGACTTCATCCGCGCTCGGGTAGACCGGCTTCTTGGTCGTCACGGCCACCCGCGAAGCGGCCGCACCCGCGCGCAACAACTCCTTCACCACTCGATCCTCGCCGCCGTGGAACGCGATCACGGCCACCGATGCGCCCGGCGCGAGGCGCTCGATCGCGGCGTTCAATCCGCGCTCGAGGCGCCCGAGCTCGTCGTTCACCGCCGACCGGATCCCGAGGAACGTCCGCGTCGCCGGATGATGATGCAGCGGCCGCGAACCGAGCACGCGCGACACGATCTCCGCGAGCTCGCACGTCCGGCGGATCGGGGCGCGCTCGCGCTCCGCGAGGATCGCGCTCACCACGCGGCCGGCGCGCGGCGCTTCGCCGAGCGTGCCGATCGCATGCAGGAGGTCCGCGCGGCTTCCGCGGTTCACGAGATCCGCCGCGGTGCGCGTCGAGCCGTCGCGGTCCATTCGCATGTCGAGCGGACCGTCCGCGTCGAAGCTGAATCCGAACGTCGCGTCGTCGAGCTGCAGGGACGAGACGCCGAGGTCGAACAGCGCGCCGTCGACGAGACCGATGCCCGCCTGGTCGCACGCGTCGTCGAGAGCGGAGTAGTCCGAATGCACGAGCGTCGCGGCGGCGCCGTGCGCCGCGAGAGTCGCGCGCGCGTGGTCGAGGATGCGGGCGTCGCGATCGAGTCCGATCACCCGCGCGCCGGGAGCCGCGGTGAGGATCGCGTTCGTGTGGCCGCCGGCCCCCACCGTCGCGTCGAGGTACACGCCGCCTGCGCGCGGCGCGAGCACCTCGAGCACCTCGGCCTGCATCACCGGAACGTGGACGCGCGCCGTTGCATCGTCGTTGTTGCGTGCGTCGTTCATGAATCGTCTCCGGTCTCGCGGCGCGCGCCGCACGCCGCGGCGTCCGTGCAGCCGCGCGCGACGCACGTGGCCCGTTCCGATCGGCGAAGGTCCGACGCGGGAGCCGCTCATGTCCAGATGCTCCGCGCGAAGCCCTCGTACCCCTTGTCGATCTCCTCGCGCCGGCGCTGCCAGCGCGTCTGGTCCCACAGCTCGATGCGGTCATGCGCGCCGGCGAAGACGACGTCGCGCTCGAGCTGCGCCGGCTTGCGGAGCCGCTCGGGCATCAGCACGCGGCCCGTGTCGTCGATGTCGATCTGCTCGGCGTCCGCGAAGAAGATCCGCACGAAGTCGCGCGCTTCCGGGTTCCCCACCGCCTGGCCCTTGACCCGCGCCGCGGTTTCTTTCCACTGGGACGCCGTGAACATGAACACGCATCCATCCAGGCCGCGCGTCGCGATGAAGTGGCGGGGTTCCCCCTCCGTCAGCGCGCCGAGGAAGCGTTTTGGCACGAAGACCCGTCCCTTGAGGTCCATGGTGTGGTTGAAAGTGCCAATAAAGCCCACGGACCGCGATCCTCCACTTTGCACCACCTGAGGCCAACCTACACCCTCTTTCGGCACGCGCAAGGGGACTTGCGCCACAAAAACCACACATCCTTTGCATGGGCTTGTCGGGCCGGACGGAATCCGGTCGGCGGATCGACGACGCGACGGAGCGATCGCGCGACGGGAAGCGCGATGCCCGCACCCGCGGGATCAACGAATCGATGACGAGGAGCGGGCCGCGCGCGGCCCGTTCGGACGCGACGACGACGCGTGGTCGGTCAGCTCGCGGCTTCGGATTCCGAAGGCGCCGCGGACGCGGGCAGCTCGATCCCCTCTTCCGGATTCACGTCGACGTCGAGCAGCGAGTTCAAGCGCGCGCGCAACTCGGCGACGTCCGCGGGAGCCAGCGACGGCGCGACGACGCGGAAGCGGCGCGCGTCCGGAGCGGCCGGCATCACGGAGACGACGAGGTAGTCCTGTCCGCCGTCGGTCACGAACTCGTGGAGCTTGAGCGCGCGCTTGCGGAGCAGCACGAGCCCGAGGAGGTAGCAGAGCTTCTCGTACTCCGCGCCCGGGCACGCGAGCATGCGCAGGAACAGCTCGCGGAGCGCGGGGAAGTCGATCTTGCGGCGCGTGCGCCCCACTTCGGTTTTCTTGGTGCGCCAGTGCGCGAACTCGGACTCGGACGCCGCGGACGATTCCGCCGCGGTCGCGCGCGTGAAGCAATCGACGCACGCGTCCTTGCGCTCGGGTTCGTCCTGCGCGAGTGAGAGCGTCGAGACGATGATCTCGCCCACGTTGAATTCGCGCGCGCACGTCGAGCAGACGTCGGCGCTCTTCTTGAAGCGGTAGTCGGGCGAGCCGCCGGTTTCTGGTTTCACGGGCGCGCACCCTCCACGACTCGCTTCGCTTCGCGGATCCACGTCTCGGCGTCGTCGCCGGGAACCGTGACACCGGTGAGTTTCTTCAGCACGGCGACGGATCGATCCGCGAGCCGCGCATCCTTCTTCGCGACGGCGTCGCGGTGGAACAGCGCGACCGCGGTCGCCGCCTTCGGTTCGTCGAGCGCCTCGATCGCGTCGAGCACGCGGTCCGGCGCCGGATCGGCGCCGTGCGCAGCGAGCGTGGTCACGAGCACCTGCGCCGCGCGCGCCTTGTCGGAGCGCCGCGCGCGCCCGAGCGCCGCGACCGCCGACGTGCGCACCAGCGGGTCGGTCCCCGTCTTCAACTCGAGCGCGATCCGGTTGATCGCCTTCTCGCCGCCGATTCCCGCGAGCGTGCGCATCGCGGTGCTGCGGAAGAACGGCGTGTCCGATTCCTGCGGCTCGTCGAGCGCGCGGATCAACGCGTCCGACGCGCCGAACTGCACCAGCGAGTCGGACACCGCTTCGAGCGCGACGGTATCGCGCCAGGTGCGCAGCGTGGTGACGAGGATCGGCACCGCGGTCGGTGCGTCGACGTGGAGCAGCTCGCTCTCGCCGCGCTTCCAACCCGGCTCGAGTCCGCTCGCCGTGCCGCGCGCGCGCGTCGCGTTGCGGTTCATGTCGGCGAGGAGGTTGAGGACGAGCGCTTCCTTCTCGGGCTGCGCGCCGGCGCACCAGCGGTCGCGCGCGGCCGGCCATTCCGGCGAGTTCGTCTGGTACAGCTTCCACCACTGCTCCATCTCGTGCTTCTTCGCGTCATCGGACGCGCTCGTGGAGGAGCACGCGAACGACGCGGGCAGGAGCGCGAGCAGGAAGCAGAGGGCGGAACGGATGGACACGGCGGGCGGCGCGCTCCGGAATCGACGGCGAGATCCGCAATCGAACCGGGATGGCGGGTGATCGTCAAGCACGAGCGCGCCGCGTTGCCGCGCCGACGCGCGCTGAGTAGGTTCTCCCTCCGTGGTCCGCTTCGCCCACCTCCACTGCCACAGCCACTACAGCCTGCTCGAAGCGAGCACGCGCGTGGACGAATTGGTCGACGCCGCGGTGGCGTGCGGACAGGACCGCATCGCGCTGACCGACCACGGCAATCTGTTCGCGGCGATCGAGTTCTACAAGGCGGCGCGCGCGAAGAACGTGACGCCGATCCTCGGTTGCGAGATCTACGTCGCCGCGCGCGACGCGAAGGTGAAGGACGCGAAGGAGCCGGTGTACCACCTCACGGTCCTCGCGGAGACGCTCGAGGGGTACCACAACCTGGTGAAGCTCGTGTCCTCGGGCTGGCTCGAGGGCTTCTACCACGTGCCGCGCGTCGACAAGGCGAAGCTCGCCGCGCACTCGAAAGGCCTGATCGCACTGTCCGGCTGCATGCAGGGCGAGGTCTCGCGCAAGCTGATGGCGCGCGACATGGCGGGCGCCGAGCGCGTCACCGGCGAGCTGTGCGACCTCTTCGGCAAGGACTCGTTCTTCCTCGAAGTGATGGAGAACGGCATCGCCGTGCAGCGCCGCCAACGCGACGCGCTGCTCGAGCTGGCCGAGAAGACCGGCGTTCCGACGGTCCTCACCAACGACGTGCACTACCTGAAGAGCGAGCACGCCGCGGCGCGCGAGGTGATGATGAACATCGCCTCGAACCGCACCTTCAAGGACGAGAACCGCTGGCGCCTCGACACCGACCAGCAGCACTTCCGCACGTCGGAGGAGATGGCGTCCTTGTTCAAGGGCGCCGCGCCGCTCGCGGAGCGCGCGTACGAGGTGGCGTCGCGCTGCAACGTGAAGCTGCCGCTCGGCGAGTTCCACCTGCCGCGCTTCGACGTGCCGGGCGGCGTCGATCCGAACGACTACTTCCGCAGGGCGTGCGAGAGCGGCGTCGCGCGGCGTTACGGCGAGATCACCGACCCGATCCGGAAGCGCCTCGACTACGAGATCGAGGTGATCCGCGAGATGGGCTTCGTCTCGTACTTCCTCACCGTCGCCGACTTCGTGAGCCACGCGCGCGAGCACGGGATTCCGGTCGGCCCCGGCCGCGGCTCGGCCGCCGGATCGATCGTCTCCTATTCGCTCGGCATCACCGACGTCGATCCGCTGCGCTACGACCTGCTGTTCGAGCGCTTCCTGAACCGCGGCCGCATTTCGATGCCCGACATCGACATCGACTTCTGCCGCGACCGCCGCGGCGAGGTGATCCGCTACGTGCAGTCGAAGTACGGCCACGAGAACGTCTGCCAGATCGTGACGTTCGGGACGCTCGCGGCGCGCGCCGCGCTGCGCGACGCCGGCCGCGTGCTCGGCGTCGACCTGATGAAGGTCGACCGCATCACGAAGAAGATTCCCGGCATGCCCGGGACCGAGCTCTCCCCCACGATCGAAGCCGACCAGGAGCTGAAGGACCTGCGCGCCGCGGACCCGGAGGTCGCGCAGCTCTTCGACATCTCGCTGCGGATCGAGGGCTTGAACCGCCATACCTCGACGCACGCCGCCGGCGTCGTCATCACCGATCGTTCGCTCGTCGAATACGTCCCGCTCTGCCGGGTGCAGAACGAAGTCAACACGCAGTATTCGATGAACGACCTCGAGTCGATCGGCCTGCTGAAGATGGACTTCCTCGGGCTGAAGACGCTGACGGTCCTCGACCGCGCCGAGCGCCTCGTCAACGCGGCGCGCGCCGGCCGCAAGGACGCGCCGAAGATCGACCTCGCGACGATCCCGCTCGACGATCCGAAGACCTACGAGCTCCTGCGGCGCGGCGAGACGGTCGGCGTGTTCCAGCTCGAATCGAGCGGGATGCGCGAGTTGCTGCAGAAGATGAAGCCGGACGTCTTCGAGGACATCGTCGCGATCCTCGCGCTCTATCGCCCCGGCCCGCTCGGCTCCGGGATGGTCGACTCGTTCGTGAACCGCAAGCACGGCGTCGAGCCGATCGAATACCCGCACCCCGCGCTCGAACCGATCCTCTCCGAGACCTACGGCGTCATGGTCTACCAGGAGCAGGTGATGCGCATCGCCAACGTGCTGGCGGGCTTCTCTCTCGAAGAAGCCGACAACCTGCGCAAGGCGATGGGCAAGAAGAAGCAGGACGTGATGGACGCGTTCCAGGCGAAGTTCGTCGCCGGCGCGACCAAGAACGGCGTCGCCGAGAAGACCGCCGCTTCGATCTGGGAGCAGATGGCGTACTTCGCCGGGTACGGCTTCAACAAGAGCCACACGGTCGCCTACGGCATCCTCACTTACCGCACCGCGTGGCTGAAGGCGAACTACCCGAGCGAGTACTACACCGCGTGCTTGTCGGTCGATCGCGGCGACACCGACAAGATCGCGATCTTCCTCGACGATTGCCGCCGCACCGGGATCGGCGTCCTCGGCCCCGACCTGAACCGCTCGGATCTCGACTTCGCGATCGAGGACTCCGCGATCCGCTTCGGCCTCGCGGCGATCAAGGGCGTCGGTGAGAAGGCGGTCGAGACGCTGCTCGCGGCGCGGCGCAAACTCGGGCGGCCGTTCCACTCGATCGTCGAGGTATTCGAGGAAGTCGATTCGACCCAGGTGAATCGCGCGGTGTGGGAGGCGTTCGTCGCCGCGGGCGCGCTCGACTGGACCGGCGAGCCGCGCGCGCGCCTGGTCGCGAACCTCGATCTCCTGCTGCGCATCGGCCAGACGGTTCAGCAGGATCGAAGGAGCGGGCAGCTCGGTCTGTTCGGCGCGAAGCAGAAAGGCGCGGGCGAGTCTCACCGCGTGAAGCTCGAGCCCACGCCGGAATGGGCGCCACGCGAGCGCGCGCAACGCGAGAAGGACGCCCTCGGCTTCTACCTCACGGAGAACCCGCTCGCCCGATGCGCGCGCACCTTGTCACGGTTCGCGTCGCATCCGCTCCAGGATCTGCGCCTCCTCGAAGGGAAGACCGAGGTCCAGGTCGGCGGCATGGTGAACGGACTCCGCGTGCGCGTCGCGAAGACCGGGCGCAACGCGGGCCAGAAGTTCGCGATGTTCCGCATCGCCGGAACCGACGGCATCGGCGTCGACGCGGTTTGTTTCCCCGAGGAGTACCGCTCGATCGCGGAGCTCCTGGTCGACGACGCGATCGGGCTGTTCGCCGGCGTGATCGACACCTCGCGCGAGGAAGTGTCGCTGCGCGTGGCGCGCTTCGAGCCCGTCGAGCAGGTGCTGAAGCGCCGCATCGACCGCGTGGTCGTCACGCTCGCGCCGGGCGCCGACGAACAGATGTTGAAGCTGCGCGACGCGATCCGCGCGCACGCCGGCGAGGTTCCGGTGTACCTGCGCTTCCCGCGCCAGGACGGCGGGGAGGAGCTCGTGCGCACCGGCGCGAAGTTCCGCATCGACGTCAGCGAGCAGGCGCTCGACGCGCTCGCCGAAGTCGTCGGGGTCGAGAACCTGATCTGCCGCTAGTCGCGCGGCGCGCGATCAGCCGTCGGACTTCGGCGGCTTTGCCTTGGCGGGCTTCGCGGCCTTCTTCGACGCGCCGCCCTTGCCGTGGTCGTGATCGTGGTCGTGGCCTTCGTCGCCGTGGTCGTGACCCTCGTGGCCGGGCGCGTCCTTCTTCTTCTTGCCCTTGGCCGGAGCCTCAGCGGTCGCGGCGGCCTCCGCCTCTTCGGCGGTGACCGGGCGCGGCGGCGCGTAGTCGACGAGCTCGAGGATGCACTGCGACGCGCCGTCGTTCAGGCGCCGCTTCGCCAGCTTGCGGATGCGCGTGTAGCCGCCCGGGCGGTCCTTCATGCGCGGTCCGACGTCGTCGAACAGCTTCCGCAGGATGTCCTTCTGGTGGATGTCGACCGCGGCGAGGCGGATGCGGTGCAGCGTCTTCTCGCGACCGAGCGTGATGATCTTCTCGGCCGCGGCCTTGTACTCCTTCGCCTTCTCGATCGTGGTCACGATGCGACCGTGCTCGATGAGCGACGAGACGAGGTTGCGCTTCATCGCGATGCGATGCTTGGTCTTCCGGCCGAACTTGCGGCCGAGGACACGATGACGACCCATGATCCGCTCCTGTTCGCGGCGCCGTTCAGGCGCTCGGGCTCGCCGCAGTCTGATCGGCGCCCGAACCGACGAGCTCGGAGACGTCCATGCCGAGCTGCAGGTTCAAGTCGGACAGCTTCTTCTTGATCTCCTTCAGCGACGTCTTGCCGAAGTTCTTGATCTTGAGGAGATCGTTCTCGGAGCGCCGCACGAGGTCGCCCACGGTCGCGATGTTCTCCGCGTCGAGGCAGTTGCGCGCGCGGACCGAGAGATCGAGCTCCTCGATCGGCTTCGACAACATCTCGCGCAGACGCTGCGCCTCCTTCTCGGCCTCCTCGTCCGCCATGACCTTCGCTTCCGGCACCATCGCGTCCTCGCCCGGCACGAACGAGTGCACGAACGGGTTCAGGTGCTTGCGATAGATCTTCGCGGCTTCGACGAGGGCGAGGTCCGGACGCACGGTGCCGTCGGTCCAGATCTCGAGGATCAGCTTGTCATAGTTGGTGATCTTGCCGACGCGCGTGTCCTCGATCTTGTAGCGGACGCGCGTGACCGGCGAGAAGTTCGAGTCGACGGGGATGACGCCGATCTCGCGCTCCTCCGGCGAGTTCTCTTCGGCGGTCACGTAGCCGCGGCCCTTCTGCGCCGTCATCTCGATGCGCAGGTTCACCTTGTCGGTGAGAGTCGCGATGACGAGATCCGGGTTCACGATTTCGGCGCGAGCGTCGGTCTGGATGTCCGAGCCCTTCACTTCGCCCTTCTTCGTGACGTCGATCTTCATCGTGACCGGCTCGTCGCCCTGGATCCGAACGAGGAGCTGCTTCACGTTCAACACGATGTCGGTCACGTCCTCGAGGACGCCCGGCACCGAGGTGAACTCGTGCTGCACCCCTTCGATCTTCACCGTCGTGACGGCGCTGCCCTCGATCGAGGACAGGAGCACGCGGCGCAGACCGTTGCCGATCGTGTGCCCGAACCCCTTCTCGAACGGTTCGATCACGAAGCGGCCAAAGGTAGTCGTGAGGGTCGGCTTGTCGGCGACCACACGCGACGGCAGTTCGAAGTTCCGCCAGCGAATGCGCATTCGGGACCTCTCGGGTTATTTCGACATCAGCTCGACGATGAGCTGTTCCTGGACTTCGAAGCTCACATCTTCACGCGACGGCAGTGCGCTCACGCGCGCTTCGAGCTTGTCACCGTCGAACTGCAACCACTGCGGCAGCGACTGCCCCTTGCGGAGCTCGAGCGCGTCCTTCGCGAGCTTCTTGCTCTTCTCGCGCGGGATCACCTGGATCACGTCGCCCGAGCGGACGAGCCGCGCGCCGGCGAGGCAGCGCCGCCCGTTCACGAGCACGTGTCCGTGCTGGACCATCTGACGCGCCGCCTTGCGGGACAGAGCGACACCCAGCAGGTACACCACGCTGTCGAGACGTCGCTCGAGCAACGTCATCAAGTTGTTGCCGGTGTTGCCGGTCATGCGGTTGGCGATCGAGAAGTACCGCCGGAATTGGCGCTCGAGCACCCCGTAGTACCGCTTGGTCTTCTGCTTCTCGCGCAAACCGAGACCGTAGTCCGACGGCTTGCCGCGCGCCCAGCTGTGCTGACCCGGCGGATAGTTGCGCTTGGTGATCGCGCATTTCGCCGTCTCGCAGCGCGAGCCCTTCAAATAGAGCTTCACGCCTTCTCGGCGGCACAGCTTGCAAACACTCTGCTTCACGAACGACATGACTCGGGACTCCGATCAGACGCGCCGGCGCTTGCGCGGGCGACAACCGTTGTGAGGAAGCGGCGTGCGGTCTTCGATCGCCCGCACCTGCAAGCCGCACTGCTGCAGCGCACGGATGGCCGATTCACGGCCGGCGCCGGGCCCCTTCACGAAGACTTCGACTTCCTTCACCCCCATCTTCACCGCGGCCTCGCCGCACTTCTCGGCGGCGCGCTGCGCGGCGAACGGCGTGCTCTTGCGCGAGCCCTTGTACCCGACGTTTCCGGCGGAGGACCAGCAGAGCGCTTCGCCGTTCGGATCGGCGATGGTGATGACGGTGTTGTTGAACGTCGCCTTGATGTGGGCGACGGCCTTCGACGGGACCTTGCGGATCTTCTTTTTCTTGCCTGCAACCATCTGTGATTCGATTCTCCAAGGCGGGCGCGATCGCCCGCATCACTTCATCTTGACGGCCTTCTTCCCGGCCACCGTCTTGCGCGGACCCTTCCGGGTGCGCGAGTTGGTTCGGGTGCGCTGGCCGCGCGCGGGGAGACCGCGACGATGTCGCGACCCGCGGTAGCAGCCGATTTCCTTCAAGCGCTGGATGTTCATCGAGACCTGCCGGCGCAGGTTGCCCTCGTGCGGGATGTTCTTCTCGAGGAAGGACGCGACCCGCGCGAGCTCTTCGTCGGTCAGGTTCTTCGCGCGGAGATTCGGGTCGAGCTGCAGCTCGCGGCAGATGCGCTCCGCCGTGTGCCGGCCGACGCCGAAGATGTACGTCAGCGCAATGACGGTGCGCTTCTCGTTGGGGATGTCGACACCTGCGATACGCGGCATGTTGGTCCTCTCGAATCCGTTCTTGCGGGCCTTACTTGCCCTGCCGCTGCTTGTGGCGGCCGTCGCTGCAGATGACCCGAACGACGCCCTTGCGGCGCACGATCTTGCAGTTCTCGCACATCCGTCGCACTGATGCCCGAACCTTCACGTCCGCCTCTTTCGCTCTGCTCGTCGACCGCTACTCGCGGTAGACGATGCGTCCTTTGGTCAAGTCGTACGGCGACAGCTCCACCGTCACCTTGTCACCGGGGAGGATGCGGATGAAGTGCATGCGCATCTTTCCCGAGACGTGTGCGATCACCGTGTGCCCATTCTCGAGTGCGACGCGAAACACGGCGTTCGGCAGAGCTTCCTTCACCACGGCCGACACACGAATCGCGTCATCCTTTGGCACTCGAGCCCGCTCCTGACCCAATGGTCGTCTCACCGGTTCTTGCCGCGAGTCCAGCTCGCGCCGCCGCCGGCGTTCATGAAGCCCTCGTAGTTTCGCATCACGAGATGCGAGTTGAGCTTGTCGACGAGATCCAGCGCCACACCCACCACGATCAGGATCGAAGTGCCGCCGAGCAGCTGGGCCAAGGCCGGCGGAATGTTCTCGAAGCGCGATGACACGAGGATCGGCAGCGCCCAGATCAAGCAGAGGAACGTCGCACCGACGAGCGTGATGCGCACCATGATGCGCTCGAGCTCATCCGCGGTGCGCTTCCCCGGCCGGAGACCGGGAACGAAGCCGCCGTACTCCTTCAGGTTGTTCGCGATCTCGTTCGGCTGGAAGATCAGCGCGGTCCAGAAGTACGAGAAGAAGAAGATCAGCGCGCAGTTGCCGACGATGTACCAGAAGCCGCCATACTCGACCGCGTTCTTCAGCCAGTTCATGCCGGGCAGACCGCCGATGAACGTCGGCACGATCCACAGCGCCGAAGCGAAGATGATCGGCATCACGTTGGCCTGGTTCACCTTCAACGGCAGGTAGCTCTTCTGCTGGCCGTAGACGCGGCGCCCCTTCACATGCTTCGCGTGCGTCACCGGGATCCGGCGCTGGCCCTTCGTCACGTAGACGATCGCGAACACGATCGCGAAGTAGAGGCCGATCAGCGTGATCAGCGTCTGCCAGCGCTCCGACGGCTCGAGCGATTGCGTGAGCGTCTGGAAGCGCGCCGGCTCGCGGGCGACGATGCCGCCCATGATGATCAGCGAGATGCCGTTGCCGACGCCGTGCTCGGTGATCTTCTCGCCGAGCCACATGATGAAGAGGCAGCCGGTCGTGAAGCAGGCGATCAGCGACAGCTCGTAGAGGAACTGCGACATCCCGCCCGAGATCAGATGCGGGGAGATGAAGCCCTGGAGCCGCGCCTGCGGGAAGATCGTCGCGTGCAGGACGAACAGCGACTGGATGATGCAGATCGGGACCGTGCACCAACGCGTGTATTGGTTGATCTTCTTGACGCCCGCCGCGCCTTCCTTCTGCAGTGCCTCGAGGAACGGCACGAGCTTGACGAGCAGCGAGAAGATGATCGACGACGAGATGTACGGCATCACGCCGAGCGAGAAGATCACGCTCTCGCCGATCGCGGCGCCGGACAGCGAGTTCATCACGCCGAACAGGAAGCTCGAGCTCTGGTTCGCTTCCTTGATGACGTGGTAGTCGACGCCCGGGATCGGGATGTGGAACCCGAGCCGGTAGACGATCAGCAAGCCGATCGTCATGAAGATCTTCTTCCGCAGTTCCGGGATGCGGAAGATCGTGAGGAGCCCCGAGTTCACGAAGACTTGGCCTCCCGCTCTGCGGGCGCTGCGGGCGCTGCGTCATCGAGGAGTTCGGCCTTGCCGCCGGCCTTCTCGATCTTCTCCTTGGCGCTCGCGGAGAACGCGTGTGCCTTCACCATCAGCGCGACCGTGACGTCGCCGTCGCCGAGGATCTTCAAGCGCGGCTCGCCGCCCTTGACCAGGCCCTTCGCGCGGATCGTCTCGAGCGTCACTTCGCCGCCCTTGTCGAACAGCTTCGCGAGCGCGCCGACGTTGATCGTGGAGTAGCGCACGCGGAACCTCGCGTTCGTGAAGCCGCGCTTCGGCAGGCGGCGGAACAGCGGCATCTGGCCGCCTTCGAAGCCGAGCTTGCCGCCCCAGCTCTCGCGCGCGCCGGAGCCCTTCTGACCGCGCGTCGACGTCTTGCCGTGGCCCGAACCGAGGCCACAGCCGACGCGCTTGCGCTTCTTGTACTTCTGGACCGAGAGGACTCGCTCGAGCTTCATGTGAGGCTGACTCCACGGATCCGCTCGACGTCTTCGCGGGTCTTCAACTGGGCGAGCCCGTCGAGCGTCGCCTTCACGAGGTTGACCGGATTCGTCGAGCCGAGCGCCTTGGTGAGGATGTCCTGCACTCCGGCGTGTTCGAGCACGGCGCGGGCGGACGCGCCGGCGATGATCCCGGTACCGGGAGCGGCCGGGATCAACTTCACGCGCGTCGCGCCGAAGTTGCCCGTGACCGCGTGCGGGATCGTGGTGCCGGTGATCGGGATCTTGCGCAGGTCCTTGCGCGCGTTCTTCACGGCCTTCGTCACGGCGGACGGCACTTCCTTCGCCTTGCCGAAGCCGACGCCGACCGTGCCGAGCTTGTTGCCGATCACGACGAGCGCCGAGAACGAGAAGCGGCGACCGCCCTTCACGACCTTCGCGCTGCGGTTCACCTTGACGACGGTCTCTTCGAAGAGAGTGGCCGACACGCCACCGCCGCCGTCCCTGTCTGGTCTGTTCGCCATGCTTCCGTCCGTCCTTGCGTGCAGTCGTGAACCGTCAGAACTCGAGGCCAGCTTCGCGCGCCGCGTCGGCCAGCGCCTTGATGCGTCCGTGGTACTTGTACCAGCCGCGGTCGAACACGGCTCGCGCGACGCCCTTCGCCTTCAGGCGCTCGCCGATCGCGGTGCCGACGACCTTCGCGGCGTCCGTCTTCGTGCCTTCCGCGCACTTGCCCTTCAGATCCTTCTCGAGCTCGGAAGCCGACGCGACGGTGACGCCCGTCTCGTCGTCGATCGCCTGAACGTAGATGTACTTCGACGACCGGAAGACGGAGAGCCGCGGCTTCGCCGCGTTCCCCCGCACTCCCGAGCGCACGCTCCGCGACTTCCGCGTGCGGCGCAGCGTCTTCATCTTTTGCAGGTTCGACATCGATCAGCCTCCCGCCGCACCGGCGCCGACCGTCTTGCCCGCCTTGCGACGGACGACTTCGTCGGCGTATCGGATGCCCTTGCCCTTGTAGGGCTCCGGCTTGCGCACGCGGCGAACGTCCGCCGCGAACTGCCCGACCATGTGCTTGTCGTGTCCCTTGATGACGAGCTTCGTCGCGTCCGGGCACTCGACCTTCACACCGTCCGGGATCTTCAACTTCGCGGGCTCGGCGAAGCCGACCGTCAGCTCCAGCACCTTGCCCTGGACCTTCGCGCCGAAACCGACGCCGTGGATCTCGAGCCGCTTCTCGTAACCGGTGACCAGTCCCTTCACCATGTTGTTGGCGAGCGAGCGGTAGAGGCCGTGCAGCGCGCGCTCGCGCCGCTCGTCCGTCTTGCGGGTGAACTTGATGGACCCGTCCGCGATCGCGACGTCGATCGTCGGGTCGATCCATTGGGTCAGCTTCAACGCGCCCTTCTCGACCGTGAGCTGACGGCCGCTCATCGCGGCCTTCACTCCGGCGGGGAGGGACACGGGTTGTTTTCCGATACGCGACACGGTCGTCGTCCTCGTGCGGTCCTGGGGAGACTCAATACACCGAGCAGATCAGCTCACCGCCGACCCGCTCTTTGCGCGCCTGTCGATCCGACAGGATGCCCTTCGGCGTCGACACGATCGCGGTGCCGAGCCCGTTCCGAATCTTCGGGAGCTCGTCGCTCGCGCGATAGACGCGGCAGCCGGGCTTCGACTCGCGTTCGATCGACGTGATCGCGGCGACGCCGTCCTCGTCGTACTTGAGCGCGAGGCGCAGCGTGCCCTGCACTCCGTCGGCGACGACTTCGAAGCCTTCGATGTATCCCTCGCTCTTCAACACCGCGGCGATGCCGGCCTTCTGCTTCGAGGCGGGCATGTCGACCTTGCGGTGCCGCGCGATGATCGCGTTGCGGATCCGCGTGAGCATGTCGGCGATCGGGTCGGTCATCGTCATGGATTCACCTGTGCCCGATTCACCAGGACGCCTTGCGAACGCCGGGGATCTCGCCCTTCAGAGCGAGACGGCGGAAGCAGCAGCGGCAGAGGCCGAACTTGCGATACACCGCACGCGACCGGCCGCACAGCTCGCAACGCGTGTATGCACGCGTCTTGAACTTCGGCTTCTGCTTGACCCGGTACATCCAACTGGTCTTACCCACGTCGAAATCCTCTCGAGGTTCTCTCGGTCACTTCTCTCGGAACGGCATGCCGAGCTCGGACAGGAGCGCCTCGGCCTTCGCGTCGTCCGACGCGGTGGTGCAGATCGTGATGTCCATCCCCTGCAGCCCGACGAGCTTGTCGACGGAGATCTCGGGGAACACCGTCTGCTCGGTGAGCCCCATCGAGTAGTTCCCGCGGCCGTCGAACGAACGGCGCGAGAGGCCGCGGAAGTCTTTGATGCGGGGGATCGCGACCGCGATGAGACGGTCGAGGAACTCGTACATGCGCTTGCCGCGCAA
This sequence comes from uncultured Phycisphaeraceae bacterium, assembly GCA_964493525.1. Classification (GTDB taxonomy): domain Bacteria; phylum Planctomycetota; class B15-G4; order B15-G4; family JADJEK01; genus CAZBOK01. The sequence goes on from CAZBOK010000014.1 coordinate 14,859, forward strand.
CGTGACCGAGCAACCGATCGGCATGCCTTCGCGGAGCTTGAAGCCCGACACCGACTTCTTCGCCTTGTTCGTGCGCGGCTTCTGTCCCGCGATCGTCGCGAGGTCGATCACCGCCGCGTCGAGGAACGCCTTGTTCTCGCGCGCCTTGCCGACGCCCATGTTCAGCACGATCTTGGCGAGGCGCGGCACCGCGAGGTCGTTCTTGATCGAGAAGCGCTCTTTCAGCTTCGGCACGACGTCGCCCTTGAAGCGATCCATCAGCCGCGGCGGCGGAGCCGGCTCGGTCTCGACGTGCGCCGGCGCCGGCTTCGGCACGGCGGCGGCGGTGGCGTCGCCCTTCGGCTTCTTCTTGTCCTTCTCCGGATGATCCGGGCGCGGCGCCTTCCGCGCCTTCTCGCCCTTGTCCGGATTGTTGTCGGGTTTGCTCATGGCTTTGTCAGACCGATCTCACTTGAGCTCGCTGTCGCACTTGGCGCACGCGCGACGGAACGTCTCGCCGTCCTGCTGGAACCGCGCGCGCCGTCCCTTGCCGCACTTCTCGCAGAACAACAGCACGTTCGACACGTGGATCGCGCCCTCGCGCTGCAGACGTCCGCCCTGCGGCGACTGCTGCGTGCGGCGCATGTGCTTGAACACGAGGTTCACGCCTTCGATCACGACGCGCTCGCGCGACGGCAGGACCTTCAACACCTTGCCGACCTTGCCGCGATCGTCGCCCGCGATGACCTGAACCTTGTCGTCGCGATGGATCGCGAGCGTCGTGTGCTTGAACGACGCGCGACGTCGCGCCTTGATCAGCTTCTTTCCGTGCGCACCCATGGCTCACACCACTTCCGACGCGAGCGAGATGATCTTCATGAAGTTCTTCGAGCGCAGCTCGCGCGCGACCGCGCCGAAGATACGCGTGCCGATCGGGTTGTTCTCCTTGTCGAGCAGCACGCACGCGTTGCGGTCGAAGCGGACGTAGGACCCATCCTCGCGGCGCACCGCGCGGCGCGTGCGCACCACCACCGCGCGCACGACCTGTCCCTTCTTCGCATCGCCGGCGGGGAGCGCCTTCTTCACCGAGCCGACGAAGATGTCGCCGAGCGAGGCGTAGCGCCGCTTCGTTCCGCCGAGGACCTTGAAGCACATCACGACCTTCGCGCCTGTGTTGTCCGCGACGTCGAGTTCGGTCTGTTGCTGGATCATGTCGCGCCGCCCTTCGGGTCGATCGTCTCCGCGACGTCGGCTCCGGCGACGGCGCCGAGAACGGCCGCGCGCGCCTTGACGACACGCGTGATCCGCCAGCGCTTCTGCTTCGAGAGCGGCCGGCAGAACTCGATCTCGACGAGGTCGCCCGCCTTCGACGTGTTCTTCTCGTCGTGCGCGTAGACCACGGTCTTCTTGCGGAGGTACTTGCCGTACTTCTCGTGCTTCACGAGGCGATCGATCCGGATCGTCCGCGTCTTGTCCATGCGATCGGACACGACGAGCCCCTGCTTCAGGACTCGACGTCGCTCGCTCTTCGGCTTGACGGTTTCGGTCATGTGCGGATCAGCCTTCGTTCTTTCCGGACTTCACGGACTTCGCGGACTTGCCGGCCTTGGCCGGCTTCGCCGCCTTCGGTTTCTTCTCAGCAGGCGCCGCGTGCGCGGCTTTCGCGGCCTTCGCGACCTTCTTGTCGTGGTCGGCGCCGACGTCGCTCGCGGGGATCGCGATCCCGATCGCGCGCTGGCGCTCGAGCGTCTTGATGCGGGCGATCTGACGCTTCAGCTCGCGGATGCGGTGCGGGTTCGGAAGCTTCTCGCTCGAACCCTTGAAGCGCATCTCGAACAGCTCCTTCTGGAGCGCCGTCAGGTCGAGCTCGAGCTCCTTGCCTTCCTTCTGGCGGAGCTCCTTGATGTTCGGGAGGTTGCTGGTCGCCATCTCAGTGTCTCCGGCGCACGAGGCGGCAACGGATCGGGAGCTTGTGGTTGGCGTGGTTCAGCGCGATCTGCGCTTCGCCCTCGGCGACCGAGCCGATCTCGTAGAGCACCGTGCCGGGCTTGACGACGGCGGCGTAATACTCCGGCTCGCCCTTGCCCTTGCCCATTCTGGTTTCGAGCGGGATCGACGTGATCGGCTTGTGCGGGAACACGCGGATGTAGACCTTCGCGGTCGGCACGGCGCGGCTGATCGCGACGCGGCCGGCCTCGAGCACGCGGCCCGAGATCCAACCCGCCTCCATGGCCTGCAGTCCGACGTCGCCGAACACGACGGTGTTGCCACGCGTCGCGTTGCCGCGGATTCGGCCGCGTTGCTGCTTGCGGTGCAGAACGCGCTTAGGCATCAACGGCATTGTCGACCTCCGTCGTCGCGGGCGCCTCGCCGCGCTGCGGCTTGGGCGGATACAGACCGCGGTACACCCACACCTTCACGCCGATCATGCCGTAGGTCGTGCGCGCCTCGTCGAAGCCGTAGTCGACCTCGGCCTGCAGCGTCGACAGCGGCACCGAGCCGAACACGATGCGCTCGCGTCGCGACATCTCCGCCCCACCGAGGCGGCCGGAGACGTTGATCTTCACGCCGCGCGCACCCGACTGCATCGTGAGCTGCGCGGTCTTCTTGATCGCGCGGCGGAACGACGCGCGCTTCTCGAGCTGCTCGGCGACCGACTCGGCGACGAGCTGCGCGGACAACTCCGGCTTGTCGATCTCCTGGGTGCGGATGTCGACGCGCGTGCCGCACAGCTTCTCGAGCGCGGTGCGCAGCTCTTCGACCTTCGCGCCCTTGCGACCGATCAGGACGCCGGGGCGGCCGGTGTAGATGATGACCGTCACCGCCTCGCGCGTGCGCTCGATGTCGATGCGCGGGATCGCGGCGGTGCGGCTGCGGCTGCCTTCTTCGATGCGGCCGTTCTTCATCGTCTCGAAGAACTCACGCTTGATGAAGCGGCGGATCGCCTGGTCCTCGACCAGGAGTCGCTTGAAGTCCTTCTTGCCGGCGTACCACCGCGAGCGCCAAGGCTCCGTGATGCCGATGCGGAAACCGAGAGGGTTGGTCTTCTGACCCATGCTCAGCCCTGGCCTTTCGGGTTGTTCGCCTTCGCGGGCTTGCCCGACTTCGCCGGAGCCTTGCCCTTCGCGGATGCCTTCGTCTTCGCCGACTTCTCGCCGGCCGGCGCGTCGCCTTCGACGCGCGTGACGAGCGGCTTCGAACCGAGCACCTGCTGCGGCGCCTCGGTGACCGACACGTGGATGTGGCAGGTGCGCTTGCGGAGCGGCATCACGCGGCCGCGCGGGCCGGGACGGAAGCGCGGACGGCCGCCGAGGAGCGGGCCGTCATCGACGCGCGAGGTGCTGACGTAGAGGCGGTTGACGTCGACGTCGGCGTCCTGCTGCGCGTTCGCGAGCGCCGACTTCAACACCTTCTCGACGAAGCGTGCGGATCGGCGGTGCGTGAACTGCAGCGCCTCGAGGGCGCGGTTCACCGGCATGCCGCGGATGAGGTCCGCGGACAAACGGCACTTGCGCCCGGTGATCCGCGCGTGGCGATGGCTGGCTCTGAACTCGGTCACGACTCGAAGACTCCAGTTCGATTCGGTGCGGTGCGCAACTCAGCTCGCCGCGGCCGGCGCGCCTTCGGCGCCCAGCTTCTTGGCCGCTTCCTTCTTGTTCGTGTGTCCGCGGAACACGCGCGTCGGCGCGAACTCGCCGAGCTTGTGTCCGACCATGTCCTCGGTCGCGAACACCTTCACGTGCGCGCGTCCGTTGTGGACCATGAACGTGTGCCCGACAAACTCGGGGATGATCGTGCAGGACCGCGCCCAGGTCTTGATCGGTTCGCGCAGGCCCTTCTTGTTCATCAGCTCGACCTTCTCGGCCACGTTCTGATCGACGTAAGGGCCCTTCTTCAGGCTACGGCTCATGAGTGGCTGCCCTTCTTGCGGCGCCGGATGATGAAGCGCGTGCTCGGCTTCTTCTTGTGACGGGTCTTGCCGCCCTTCGCGAGGACGCCGGTCGGCGAGCACGGATGACGACCGCCGCCGGAGCGGCCTTCGCCACCACCCATCGGGTGCGCGATCGGGTTCTGCGAGACGCCGCGCTGGTGCGGGCGGATGCCCTTCCAACGGTTGCGGCCGGCCTTGCCGATCGAGACGTTCTGGTGATCGACGTTGCCGATCTGCCCGATCGTCGCGCGGCAGCGCACGTGAACCTTGCGCAGCTCGCCGGAGGGCAGCATGAGGATCGCGTAGTCGCCTTCGCGCGCGGAGAGCTGGATCGCCGCGCCGGCGGAGCGGCCGAGCTGGCCGCCGCGGCCCGGCTCGAGCTCGACGTTGTGCACCGTGAGGCCGATCGGGATGTCGGCGAGCAGCAGGCTGTTGCCGTTCTTCGGCTCGGCGCCGGTGCCGGACTGCACCGGATCGCCGACGCGCAGACCGAGCGGCGCGAGGATGTAGCGCTTCTCGCCGTCGGCATAGTGCAGGAGCGCGATGCGAGCGCTGCGGTTCGGGTCGTACTCGATCGACGCGACCTTGGCCGGCACGCCGTCCTTGTCGCGACGGAAGTCGATCCGCCGGTACATGCGCTTGTGGCCGCCGCCGCGGAAGCGCGACGTCGTGTGGCCGTGGTTGTTGCGACCGCCGGACGGCTGCCAGCGCTCGATGAGGCTCTTCTCCGGCGCGACCGCCGACAGATCCTCGAAGTCGAGGACCGTGCCGAAGCGTCGGCCGGGCGAAGTCGGGTTGTACTTCTTGATGCCCATCGCTCTTGTCCGTTCGTCTCGTGTTCCGGCGTCGTGCCCGACTCAGATGAATTCGATCGTCTGGCCCTGCTTCAGCTTCACGACGGCGCGCTTCAGGTTCGGGCGCGTCCAGTTGCGCCAGCCCAGACCCTTCACCTTGCCCTTGCGGACCATGGTGTTGACCGTCACGACGTTGACCGAGAACAGCTTCTCGATCGCCTTCTTGATCTCGATCTTGTTCGCGTCGAGCGCGACTTCGAACGTGTAGGCGTTCGCCGTCTCCGAGAGATGCGTGCCCTTCTCGGTCACCAGCGGACGCTTGACGATGTCGTGCGGATCACGCATTGGAGAGCCTCGCCTGCACCAGCTCGAGCGCGCGCTGGTCCATCACGATGAACGTGTTCAGCAGCACGTGCTCCGCGTTCAGATCCGCGGCCGTGACGATGCTGACGTTCTTGATGTTGCGGAACGAGCGCGTGACGTTCGGCGCGCGGTCGGCGAGCACGACGAGCGAGCGCTTCGCGTCGGCGCCGAGCGCCTTCAGCACCGCGACGGCTTCGCTCGTCTTCGGCGTCGAGACGTCGAAGCCGGACATGAGCGTCAGCTCGCCGTCGCGCATCTTGCCGAACAGCGCGGAGCGGAGCGCCTCGCGGCGCATGCCGCGCGTGAGGTTCGTGCCGTACTTGCGCGGATGCGGACCGTGCGCGATGCCGCCGTGACGCCAGACCGGGCTGTGCGAGTCGCCCGAGCGGGCGCGGCCGGTCCCCTTCTGCTTCCACGGCTTGCGCTGGTTGAAGTTGACTTCGGCGCGCGTGAGCGTGTCGTGCGTGCCGGCGCGGTGCGCGGCGGCGTAATGCAGGAACGCCTGACGGAGGAGTCGCGGGCGCGCCTTGTCGCCGAACACGGTGGCGTCGACCTTCAGCTTGGTCACGCCGCCCTTCTTGCCGTCGAAGCAGGCGAGCTCGCCCGGGTCGCCGGCAGCGCCGTCCGTCGTCTTCTTCGTTGTCTTGGTCTTCTTCGTCGCGGCCATGGTTCGTCAGCGCCTCACGACTTCTTCTTCGGCGGGAGCCAGGTCTTTGCGACGCGCACCGTTACGAGCGAACCGCGCGCGCCCGGAACCGCGCCGCGCACGAGCAGCGCGTTCTTCTCGACGTCGACTTCGACGACCTCGAGGTTGCGCACGGTGGACTGGCTGTCACCCCAGTGCGCCGCCATGCGGTGGCCGCGCAGCGTCATACCGGGCTGCGAGTGCATGCCGATCGAGCCCGGACCGCGCTGGTTCATGTTGCCGTGCGACTGCGGCTTGCCCGCGAAGTTGTGGAGCGTGACGACGCCCTGGAAGCCGCGGCCCTTCGTCGTGCCGACGACGTCGACGCGGTCGCCCGCGACGAACACGTCCGCCTTCACGACGTCGCCGGTCTTCAGGTCGGTCGGCTCCTTCAAGCGCACTTCGCGAATGACGCGGTGCGGCTCGAGGTTCAGCTTCTTCAGGTGGCCGACGCGCGGCTTGGTGAGGACCTTGGCGCGGACCGGATCGAACGCGAGCTGCACCGCGATGTAGCCGTCCTTCTCCGCGGTCTTCACTTGCGCGACCACGCACGGACCGGCGCTGATCACGGTGACGGGGACTTCGTCGCCGTTCTCGCGGTACACGTGGGTCATGCCGACTTTTCGACCCAGGATCAACTTCGGCGCGGGCATCGTCAGGATTCCCTCGTCACGCCTTCACGCGGATGTCGACACCCGCGGGCAGGTTCAACCGCGAGATCGAGTCGACGGTCTTCGCGGTCGGATCGGTGATGTAGATGAGACGCTTGTGCGTGCGGATCTCGAACTGCTCGCGCGACTTCTTGTCGATGTGCGGCGAGCGAAGCACGGTGTACCGCTCGATGCGCGTCGGCAGCGGGATCGGGCCCGCGACGCGCGCGCCCGTGCGCTTCGCCGTGTCGACGATCTCCGTCGCCGACGTGTCGAGCGTCTCGTGGTCGTAGGCCTCGAGACGGATGACGATCTTCTGGTTCAGCATCGACGGACGTCCACGCGCCCCGCGCCTCGGTCGAAAGACAACGCATCCCGGGACAGGAAGGCCTCCTGTCCGACGCGGGATGCAGTCCCCAACCTTGGCCCGCCCCAGTTCCGCGCACCCACACTGCGACTCGTGCGAGTCGCCACCAGGGTTCGCGCCACCAGTGCTTTACGGGCGGGGCAAAGACGGGTGATTTTATGAGGAGGACTTGAAGAGTCAACGGCCGACTGACCGTGGGAGTGGAAAGGAAGTGTCCAGGGAAGAAATCGTCGCCGGAACCCGCCGCGCCCGCCCGCGAATCGGCAGCCGCGGGTCGCCCTCGGACAGGCTCATCGCGCAAATGCATCCGCACGCGGTTCGTGGAGCTGAAGCCGGCAGGAGCGCCCGGATCGAGGATCAGCGCCTGCGGCGCGCGCCGCGCTCCGGGAGGTATCGATGTCGGGACCGAACCCGTGAAGGCGTACTCCTCGCCGCCGGGGCCGGATCCGGGGACGATCAGCGGGAACACGGTCACGACGATCGGGGTGACAGCGCGAACGATGCAGCGTCCGATGACCGTTTGTCGCGCGCGCGAGCAGTCCTTCCCGACTGTCAGCCGACCAGCCCGCGCGCCACGTTCTCCGGCACCTCGGCGTAGTCGGAGGGCTCCATCGAGAAGCTGGCGCGACCCTGCGAGAGCGAGCGGATCTGCGTCGAGTACCCGAACGTCTCGGCGAGCGGCACGTCGCCCTTGATGACGATCGGGTCTTCGTCGGTCACCAGCTCGGAGATGCGAGCGCGCCGCGAGTTCAGGTCGGCGATCACGTTCTTCATGAACTCGGTCGGCGTGCGGATCTCGAACCGCATGATCGGCTCGAGCACGCGGACGCCGGCCTGGCGCGCCGCCTCGTCGAACGACTGCTCGGTCGCGACGCCGAACGCCGCTTCGCTCGTCTCGCCTTCGATCCAGTCGGCGGCGACCAGCGTGACGCGCACGCGCACGAACGAGTAGCCGATGCCGAGGCCGGACATCGCGGCGCTCTTCGCCGCGGCCTCGATCACCGGGAGGAACAGCTTCGGCAGCTTCTCCGGCAGCAACTCGCTCGCGAACGTGCACGTCGCGCTCGCGGGGTCGGGCTCGACGCGCAGCGTCACGCGCGCGAAGAGGTTCTTGCCGCCGATCGTCTTCTTGAACTCCGCGCTCTCCGTGGCGCGCCCCTCGACCGTCTGCTTGTAGGCGACGCGCGGCTGGCCGACGCGCGCCTGGACCTTGAAGTCGTTCAGGAGGCGGTTCTTCAGGATCTCGAGGTGCAGCTCCCCCATTCCCGAGATGATCGTCTGCCCGGTCTCGGCGTCGATCGACCAGCGGAACGTCGGGTCGTCCTTCGCGAGGACGCCGAGCGCTTGCTCGAGCGTGTCCTTGTCCTTCGTGCTGCGCGGCTCGATCGAGAGATCGATGACCGTCTCGGGGAACTTCATCCCTTCGAGCACGAGCGGTTGGTGGCGCGGGCACAGCGTGTCGCCGGTGCTGGTGAGCTTGAGGCCGACGACGCCGACGATCTCGCCGGGGCCCGCGGTCTCGATCGCCTCGCGCTCGTCGGCGTGCATGAGGTAGAGCCGCGTGATCCGCTCCTGCTTGTCGACGCGCGGGTTGAAGACCGCGTCGCCCGACGACAACTCGCCGGCATAGATGCGCACGAACGCGATCTCGCCGTGCTCGTCGTGCAGCGTCTTGAACACGAGCGCGGTGAGCGGCTCTTTCGGGTCCGGCTTGCGCGTGACCTCTTTGTCCTTCTTCGGGTCGGTGCCGGCGATCGCCTTCGCTTCGCTCGGCGACGGCAGATATTTCACGACCGCGTCGAGGACCGCCTGCACTCCTTTGTTCTTCAGCGCCGAACCGCAGAGCACCGGCACGATCTTGAACGCGAGCGTCGCTTCGCGCAGCGCGCGATCGACGTCATCGACGCTGATCTCCTGATCGCCGAGGTACTTCTCGGCGAGCGAGTCCGACACCTCCGCGAGCGTCTCGATCATCGATGCGCGCTGCGCGCGCGCCGCATCGACGAGTGCCGCCGGGATCTCGCTCTCCTCGATCGTGCGGCCTTCATCGCTCTCGGAGTAGGTCACGTGCTTCATGCGCACGAGGTCGACAAGCGCGGAGAAGTCCTTCTCCTTGCCGACCGGCATCTGGATCGGCAGCGCGCGCGCGCCGAGGCGCGTGCGGATCGCGGCGACGACGCGATCGAAATCGGCGCCGATGCGGTCGAGCTTGTTCACGAACGCGAGGCGCGGCACCTTGTATCGGTCGGCTTGGCGCCACACCGTCTCGCTCTGCGCTTCGACGCCCGCGACTCCATCGAACACGCCGACGGCGCCGTCGAGCACGCGCAAGCTGCGCTCGACTTCCGCGGTGAAGTCGACGTGGCCCGGCGTGTCGATCAGGTTGATGCGCGTGCCCTTCCAGAAGCACGTCGTTGCGGCCGAGGTGATCGTGATCCCGCGTGCCTGCTCTTCCGGCAGGTAGTCCATCTTCGCGGTGCCCTCGTGCACCTCGCCCATCTTGTGCTCCTTCCCCGTGTAGAAAAGGATGCGCTCGGAGAGCGTGGTCTTCCCCGCGTCGATGTGCGCGATGATCCCGATGTTGCGGATGAGCGAGAGGTCCATCGGATCACCGTGGATCCCGAATCACGCGCCCGGGGCCGCGTCTCGGGCGCGGGCCGCGAGACTCGCGTCTCGGGAACGAGGCTCGGCCCCGGCCCCGAGAACTCGGAGACTCTTTCCCGATCAGGAAAGTCTGCGTGGACTGAGGAGGGTCGTCGTCCACGGCGACTGCGTCACCACGCGAAGTGGGCGAACGCCTTGTTGGCTTCCGCCATCTTGTGCGTGTTCTCGCGCACGGTGTAGGCGGAGCCCTGGCGATTGAACGCGTCGAACAGTTCCTCGGCGAGGCGACGCGCCATCGGCTTGCCCTTCTTGCCGCGCGCGGCCTCGATGATCCAGCGGATCGCGAGCGACTGCTGGCGGTTCTTCTTCACTTCGTGCGGCACCTGGAGCGTCGCACCGCCGACGCGCTTGCTGCGCACCTCGACCATCGGCTTCACGTTCTGCAGCGCCTGGCCGAACGCATCGAGCGGCGGCTGGTCGGGGATCTTCTTCTGGAGCAGTTCCATCGCTTCGTAGAAGACGTGCTGCGCCGTGGTCTTCTTGCCGTCGTGCATCAGGCAGTTGATGAAGCGCGAGGCGAGCTTCGACTGGAAGCGGGGATCTTGGATCAGGAAGCGTTCGGTCGAGACGTACTTACGGGGCATCGATCAGGCCTCTGCTTCAGCTCTTGGGACGCTTCGCGCCATACTTCGAACGACTCTGACGGCGACCGTCGACGCCCGACGCGTCGAGCGTGCCGCGGATGATGTGGTAGCGCACACCGGGGAGGTCGCGAACGCGGCCACCGCGCACGAGCACGATCGAGTGCTCCTGCAGGTTGTGCTTCTCACCCGGGATGTATGCCGTGATCTCTTTGCCGTTCGACAGCTTCACGCGCGCGATCTTGCGGAGCGCGGAGTTCGGCTTCTTCGGCGTCATGATCTTGACCTGCGTGCACACGCCGCGGCGCTGCGGGCAGCTCGACAGCGCGGGCGCCTTGGTTCGCGACTTCTGCACGCGTCGCGGGTTGCGGATCAATTGATTGATCGTCGGCATTCAGTTCCTTCCGGGCGAAAGAGCCGGGCATTCAAGCAGGGGGATGCGCGCAAGGCAAGACGCTGGCGGCGTTGCCGGAGAATTGCGGGGAGAGCGGGCGTCGACGGGAGCCGCGGACGCGAAGGGGCTCGGAGACCGGCGGGTCCTTCCATGAGAAGTAGGTGGACTGTACTGGGCGCAGTGCACCAG
>CAZBOK010000015.1:0-25276 GCA_964493525.1 uncultured Phycisphaeraceae bacterium
CGGGAGCTGATCCGCACAAAGGCGTGAGCGCCGGCCGGCTGACGCAGCGCTCGTCGACTCGGCATTCGCCGGGAACTCGCGTTCGCGACGACGACGTTCCCCGGCGCGGAGGTCCTCCATGACGGTCCGTTCGATCGTGCTGCTCGCGGGCGTCCTGTTCGCGGCGGCGTCGTGCGTCCATCTCACCGGCCAGCGGATCGCGTGGTTCCACGACGTCGCGAACGACGAGCTGCGGTTCCTCGTCCTCTACGACGGCATCCACGACAACGGGGACGCGCCGGACGGCGAGGAGCAGATCGCGAAGTTCGTTGCGAACGGCGACGCGATGCTGCTCGACTGGCCGTTTCACTTCGACCGAGAGGATCTCGCGACGGCGAGCGCCGGACCGAGCGTGACGCCCGCGGAGCGCATCGCGTTCGACCTCGTCGCCGCGACGAAGTGCGAAGCCGTCGGCTGGTATCGCGAACCGAACGGCCGCATCGGCGCGCTGCAGCGCATCACGATCTCGCACGTGTCGAAGGTGCTCGCGGCGCTGAACGACGCGATCAGCCGCGGGATCCTGAAGGACGACGGCGATGCGAACAAGGAGTGGCCCGCGACGCTCGATCGCATCCGCGACGGCGCGCAGCACGGGCAGCAGTGGGTCACGCTCGACGGTCAGCAGATCGTCGTGACGATCCCGGTGCATCCGGACGAATGGGAGCGCGGCAAGGCGCACGCGGTCGACGATCTCGTGAAGAGCCTGACGAGTGAGGGCGATTCGCGGTTGGGCGAGACGATCCGCTTCCTGCGCGACGTCGCGCGCCTCCCGCTCTCGGTGATCGACGACGGCGACCGCGTGACGATCCTGCTCGGGCATCCCGGGAAGCCCGGCCTCGCGCGCGCGGAGATCCGCGACGCGTACCAGCCGAACCTCGAGGACGCGGTGCGTCACGAAGTGAGCGACTCGCTCGTCGACGTGCTCGTGCTCTCGACGACCGGCGATGGACATCGCGGGTCCGCGCTCGCGGATCAGCTCGCGTGGGGGCCGCCCGAGTTGACGGCGCTCGCGTTGATCGAGAGTGCGCAGTCCCCGAACGCGGTGATGAAGGAGCGCGCGCTCGCGGAGCTGGCGCGGTTCGCGAAGGCGTGGAATGCGGCCGGGCGCTCGCCGGCGGCGCCGGACGGCGTGGATCGGGAACAGTGGGGGAAGTGGTACTCGGACGTCGCGGGCCACTGACCGACCCGCGCCCGGGCACGCGCTCCACCGAAAGCGTCCACTCGCACGCGAGCGCTCGCGAGAACGCGCCCGCCAACGACCGCGTGCTCGCGCACGAACACGTTCCCGGGCACGGGAACTCCCTTCTCTTCCGACGACGACCCCGGGTTCGGACCGCCCGGTCCCGGTCGGCGCTTCTTCCATCGTCCTGTGCAGGAGAGTAGAACGCCCGCCGCTTTCCGCGGCGCCGGCGGCGTTCGGCGTTCTCTCACAATCGATCGGAGCCGAGCATGACCGACGCGACCGGCGCAGTGCCCGCACCCGCAGCACCGGAGGAGCGAGGCCACCCGCGCGGCCTGTATGTGCTCTTCTTCGCCGAGCTGTGGGAGCGCTTCTGCTACTACGGCATGCGCGCGCTGCTCGCGCTCTACATCGCCGACCAGTTCTTCCACGGGATGTCGGAGGGTGCCGCTCAGAAGGAAGCGTCGCTGAGCTACGGCGGGTTCACCGCGCTCGTGTACGCGCTCGGCATCTTCGGCGGAGCGATCGCGGACCGGGTGCTCGGGTATCGCCGCTCGATCATCCTCGGCGGCCTGTTCATGGCGGCCGGCGAGTTCATGTTGATGACTCCCGCCGGGACCCACCTCGGGTTCGATCAGAAGCAGTTCTTCTTCTTCGGCCTGTCGCTGCTGATCGTCGGCAACGGTCTGTTCAAGCCGAACATCTCGTCGCTCGTCGGCAAGCTCTACAAGCCGAACGATCCCCGGCGCGACGGCGGTTTCACGATCTTCTACATGGGCATCAACGTCGGAGCCGCGATCGCGCCGGTCGCGTGCGAGTGGATCTCGTCGGTGATGGGGCACGACGGGCACAAGGACTACCGATACGGGTTCATGCTCGCGGGCTCCGGGATGCTGCTCGGCCTCGCGTGCTTCTGGAAGTTCATGGGGCTGCTCGACGGCCAAGGTCTGCCGCCGAAGGGCAAGGAAGGCTTCGGTCGCGTGCTGACCGTCGTCCTCGGCGGGCTCATCGTCGCGCCCGCGGTCTACGCGCTGCTCGCGATGGACAAGCAGATCATGTCGATCGCGCTCTACGCGACGTTCGGCGTGATCGCGATCTTCCTGCTCACCGTCGCCGCGCGCGAAGAGAAGGCGGGACGCGAGCGCATGTTCGTGCTTGTCCTGCTGCTGTTGTTGAACAGCGTGTTCTGGGCCGGCTTCGAGCAGGCGGGCAACTCGCTCAACTTCTTCGCCGAGAAACAACTCCGACCGCTGACGATCGGCGGCTGGACGATGCCGCCGGAGTGGTGGCAGTCGGTCAATGCGGTGCTCATCGTCGCGTTCGGCCCGTTCTTCTCCGCGATGTGGCTCGGTCTCTCGCGCAAGAACGCGAACCCGTCGATCCCGATGAAGTTCGGCTTCGGGTTCCTCGGCATGGGACTCGGGTTCATCGCGATCAATCAGGGCATCAGCAACGCGACCGCGGCCGGACTCGTGGCGTGGTACTTCCTGCTGCTCCTCTACATCCTCCACACGCTCGGCGAGCTGTGCCTCTCGCCGGTCGGACTCTCGATGGTGACGAAGCTCGCGCCGGCTCGCATGACCGGAATGGTCATGGGCGCATGGTTCATCTCCATCGCGACCGGAAACGACATCGCCGGCAAGATCTCCGCGATGGCAGCCGAGAAGTCGGACAACGCCGTGACCGGGTTGGAAAAGGTCGAGGCCTACGGTCACGTGTTCCAGCAGGTCGCCTACGCGGGCGTCGGGCTCGGCCTCACCGTCATCGTCCTCTCGCGCGTCATCAACAAATGGATGCACGGCGTCAAGTAATCCCGTCGTTCGGGGGTTTCGCCCCGCGGCTGGCGCGTCCTCTTCCGCGGAGGATCGCGCGATGATCGATTCACGGCCGGGCATGCTCGACCGCCCGCTCTGGGACCCGGACCTCGGCTGCTACGTGACGATCGACGTCACCGCGTGCGACTCGGCGATCTGGCTCGCGGTGTTCCTGGTCGTGCGCGGCTACGTCGCGCGCCTCTCGCTGTTCCGCGGCGGCAAGTCGGTCGAGGGGATCGACGCCGACGACATCGCCTCCGACGTGATGGCGGAGGTGTGGGCGCGCTGGGGCCGCGAGAAAGTGACGGTGGCGCAGCTCTGCGGCCGCGCGGCGCGCCGCGTGATCGACCTGCACCGCAAGGCGGAACGGCATCGCAAGGACCACGACGTCCTCGCGTACTTCCAGCGCGTCGGCTGACGGCGCGCGAACACCGGTTCGACACGCGACGAGACCGCTCGTCCCTGCGACGAACGGCCCTCCGCGGCGCACTGCTCCAATGCGCGCGCGCACCGCTGCCCGGAGCCCACCGATGCACGTCCCACACCGTTTCGTCGCCGCCTTCCTCGTCGCGACGTCCGCGACGCTCGCGCTCGCGCGCACCGCCGCGCGCACCGAGGACCCGCCGGCGTCGCGCGATCCGCTCGACGTGACGAACTACTACGGCCTCGTGCTGCACGAACCCGCGATGGACCACGTGCAGGTGACGAAGGACCACGTGTACCGGTCGGAGGGCGCGGTGCGGCTGAAGTGCGACGTGTTCCGGCCGCAGGGCGTCGCGACGTCGCGTGCGCTTCCCGTCGTGGTCTTCGTGAACGGCGTGGGCGACTTCGGCGACGACTCGCTGAAGAACTGGCGCATCTACCAGGACTGGGGCCGCGCGGTCGCCGGCCGCGGACTCGCGGGCGTCACGATGAGCGCGCGCCGCGAGCACGTCGCGGACGACCTCGCCGCGATGGTGGCGCACCTGAAGTCGGACGGCGCATCGCTCGGCATCGACGGCGCGCGCATCGCGATCTGGTCGTGCTCCGCGAACGTCAGCGTCGGGTTGCCGTTCGCGATGGACCCGGAGCACGGCGCGTCGTTGACGGCTGCGGTGATCTGCTACGGCGCGCCGCGCGAGATCACGGAAGTGAACCGTGCGCTCCCGCTGTTGTGGATCTGCTCCGGACGCGACGGCATCGACACGATCGTCCAGCAGCACGCATGGTGGGCGCGCGCCGCGGAGGAGGGCGCGCCGTGGACGACGATCCACGCGCAGGATCTGCCGCACGCGTTCGATGCGTTCGATCCGGGCGTCGAGAGCAAGCGCCTGGTGCGGGTGATGCTCGACTTCCTGGTGGCGAAGCTGACCGAGCGCGAAGATCCGGACCGCATCGCGAAGCTGCCGGTCGGCGAGCGCGCGACGTGGTTCAGCTACGCCCGCGACACCGCCGGCGCGATCGCGGCGTTCGACGAGATCGTCGCGAAGGAACCGGGCAACGAACGCGCACGCTCGATGCTCGGGACGCTGCTCCTGCAGTCGGGCGACGTGCGCCGCGCGCTCGAGTTCTTGGGGGATCGCCTCGAGAGCAAGGACGCGGACCCCGGGCTGCTCGGCGCGGCCGGCATGGCGCTCGTGACGTCCAACCGGCGCGCACAAGGGCTGAAGTATCTCGAGCGAGCTTCCGCCGCGGGACTTCCCGACAGCCGCGTCGAAGGACTGCTCGCGCACGAAGCGCTGATCTCGGGCGACACCGACGGCGGCATCGCGCACTACGAGAAGGCGTTTCAGTACGGGATTCCGGACGGCGCGAACACGCGCGGCGTCGCCGCATACAACCTCGCCTGCGGTTATGCGCGGAAAGGACGCGTCGATGACGCGATGCGCCGGCTCGAGGAGGCCGCGGCGCAAGGTTTCGGTCGTCGCGCGGAATGGGAGCGCGACGACGACCTCGCGAGCCTGCACAAGGATCCGCGCTGGGCGCCGCTCGTCGCGCGGTTGCAGCAATGAATCGCTGCTTCGCGCCGCCCGCGTCAACCGCTCGATGATCCGCGCGGCGCCGGCATGACGCGCGTGCGCGCGAACAGGTCGTGCACCGCGGCGTGGTCCTTCGTCAGCAGCACGGTGACGAGCCACGAGCCGGTGAGCAGCACGCTCAGCATGAACCCCGGTCGCGCGAAGCCCGCTTCGCCCGCGTCGGCGATCGGCGTGGGCAGGAACATCGACGCGTGCGCGATCTCCCACGGCAGGAGCTTCACCGCGGTGCGGACGAACGCACGACCGCGCGAGACGCGCGCTCCGTCGGAGGTCTCCACGCGCAACCCGAGGAGACGTTTCCCGACCGTCGCGCCCGCCGCGCTCGAATCGCACAGAGCGAAGTAGAGCCAGGTCGGCAACGACATTGTCACGAGCGTCGCGATCCAGACGCGCACGCCGTCGTGATGCCACTCGGGAACCGGCGCGTTCGATGCAGGCCGTGCGATCGCCCCCAGCACCCACGCCCAGACCGCGAACGGCAGGACGTCGAGAAGGTAGGCCACGAGCCGTTTCGGCACGGCCGTCGTCGGATCGCTCGTCGGTTCCGGTCCCGCGGGGTCGGCCATTGTCGCGCGGACGATACACGAGCCTGCGAGTCGTCCCGCGCGAGGACCGGAATCCTCCGAGATTCGTCACCACGCGGCGGGGAGGGGATACATTTCGCCGCCGCGCTGCATCCCGAACCCCCGACATGCAACCCTTGATCTGCATCGCGGCGCTCCTTCTCGGTTCCCTGACCGAGGACGCGCCGCCGCCCGCCGACCCGTACGACGTCACCACCTACCGTCTCGCGCTCCACGAGCCCGCGATGGATGCGGTCGACGTCACGAGCGACGTGGCGTTCTTCTCCGACGGCGTCACCACGCTTCGCTGCGACGTGTACCGGCCGGGCAACATCGACGCGTCGACGCCGCTTCCGGCGGTCGTCTTCGTGAACGGCATCGGCGACGTGCACGGCCGGTCGATGCGATCGTGGGCGATCTACCGCGATTGGGCGCGCGCCGCCGCCGCACGCGGAGTCGCCGGCATCACCATGTCCGCGCGATCGAGGGACGCGGGCGAGGATCTCGACGCGCTCTTGCGCTTCCTCTGCCGCTCCGGCGACTCGGTCGGTGTCGACGGGGATCGCGTCGCGCTCTGGATGTGCTCCGCACACGCCGAGACCGGACTCCACTTCGCGATGGATCGAAGGGTCCGCGAGCTGCGCGCGGCGGCCGTCCTGTACGGAACGGCGCACGATCTTCCGAAGATCCGCACCGAGCTGCCGGTGCTCTCCATCTGCGCCGGCAAGGACGACGCGGAGTTGATCGCCGACGAGCACGCACTCTGGTCGCGCGCCGCGGAGGCGGGCGCGCCGTGGACGACGATCCAGGCGCCGAGACTTCCGCACGCGTTCGACGCCGTCGACCCGAGCGCCGAGAGTCGTCGCCTCGTCCGCGTCACGCTCGACTTCCTCGTCGATCGACTGCGTCGTGAGGACGACGACGCCGTCGTCGAGACCTTGTCCCCCGCGCGCCGCGCGATGTGGTCGTCGTACGCGCACGAACGGCACGCGACCCTCGACGTGCCGCCGGCGGACGTGCAGGACGAGGCCGCGGTCGCGATGGCGCTGATCGAAGCCGGGCAGGAGCGCCGCGCGATCCCGCGGTTGACGAAGCTCGCGGATCGCGCCGACGCGCCGTCGTCGTTGCTCCGCGCGCTCGGCGTCGCGCTCGTGAAGAACGGCGACTACGAATCCGGCGCGGCCTACCTCGAGCGCGCGTTCACGATCGGCATCCCCGACGGCGCCGATACTCGTGGAGCCGCCGCGTTCGCGCTCGCGTGCGCGCACGCGAAGACCGGACGAATCGACGAAGCGTTCGCGCGGCTGCAGGAAGCGGCGGCGCAGGGCTGCTGCGTGCGCGCCGCGTGGGAGCACGATCGCGATCTGGCCGCGCTCCGCGCGGACCCGCGCTGGGCCAAGCTCGTCGCGCAAGCCGGCACCTGAGCATCCGTCACGGCAGGCCGGCGAGGCGATCGCCCGTCCGCGCGGCATCCGCCGCCCAAGCACCGAATCGATCCCCGGAACGGGACCAGGAACGGGAACCTCACCCGTCCTCCGCCGCTACAGTTTCCGCTCATGACCGACCCCCGCCCGCGCTTCGAGCTGCTCCCCGATGAACGCCGCGTCCTCGGCACCCTCATCGAGAAAGGCCTCTCGAACCCGCAGTACTACCCGATGACCGTGAACGCGCTCGTCGCCGGCTGCAACCAGAAGAACAACCGCGATCCGATCACGCACTACTCCGACGAGGACGTCGAGCGCACGCTCGAGACGCTGCGCGCGATCGGCCTGGTCTCCACCGTGATCGGCGAGACCGGACGCGTCGCGCGCTGGCGCCAGGAGTTCGGTTCGCGATACGAGCTGCGCGGCGCCGACCTCGGCATCGTCGGCGAGCTGCTCCTGCGCGGGCCGCAGAGCGAAGGCGAGCTCCGCACGCGCGCCTCGCGGATGCGCGACATCCCGACGCTCGAGGATCTGAAAGCGCTGCTCGAGAAGCTGCGCACGAGCGACCCGCCGCTGGTCGTGCGCCTGACTCCCGAAGGGTTCACGCGCGGCGTGCGCTGGACGCACGCGCTGTATCCGCAGGCGGAACTCGATGCGATCGTCGCGGCCGAGGGCGCGGGCGGATCGAGCGTGACGATCGCCGCCGCGGCGGCGGCCGCTCCGCGCGCCGAGGCGGCGCCGCGCGTCGACGCATCGAGCGCGCTGCTCGACCGCATCGCGGAGTTGGAGGAGCGCGTGGCCCGCATCGAGAAGCGGCTCGGCGACACGTTCGAAGGAGATCCCCTGTGAGTCGCGCGCCGTTCTTCCTCGTCGCGATCGCGATCGCCGGGTTCGCGTGCGGCACGACCCAGCGCGACGTCCAGCACTCGCGACTCGAACCGATCGCCGGCGGCACCGCGCCGCTCGGCTTCACCGCGGCGGAGACGAACGGCGCCGGCCGACCCGCCGCGTGGCGGATCGAAGCGGACCAAAGCGGTCCGCCGAGCGCGACTTCGCCCGCGAACCTGGCGCGCGTCGCGCCGCAGAACACCGGCGAGACCTACAACGTGCTCCTGTCCGACGCCTCGTACGCGGCCGACGTGCGCGTCCAGGTCGCGATGCGCGTCGACGGCGGCGTCGAGGACAAGGGCGGCGGCGTCGTGTGGCGCGCGCTTGACGCGAACACGTACTACCTCGCGCGGTGGAACCCGATCGAGAAGAACGTCCGCGTGTACCACGTGATCGACGGCAAGCGGACGCTGCTCGGCTCGGTGGACGCCGCCGCCGACGCGGCCGGCTGGCACGAGCTCGCCGTCTGGATGCACGGCGACGCGCTGGAAGTGCGATTCGACGGCGCGCGCGTGCTCGAACTCACCGACGGCCGCATCACCGGCGGCGGGCGCGTGGGACTCTGGACCAAGGCCGACGCGGCGACTTCCTTCCGCGCGTTCGCCGTCGAAAGCTGACGTCCGTCCGCAAGCGGCTTGCCCCGGGCCGAGTCGAAGGGGATACTTCGCCCTCCGTGATCCGCACCTCGACGCTCGCTGCCGCGTTGCTCCTGCTCGGGTCGCTCGCTCCCGCGCGCGCGCAAACCATCCCCGCGTACCCCGGCGGCGTGCGCCACGTGCAGCTCGCGGGCCACTCGCTCGCGAAGTATCCGTGGTTCGAGAACGTCAACACGTTCAACCAGGGCGAGAACGTCGAGTTCGCGGTCGACCCGACGCGCTTACCGTTCCTCGTCGGCAAGAGCGCCGACGTCTACGTGGTGCGCTGGCGCCGCGACCTGCCGGCCGTGAAGAACCCGCCGCCGCTGTTCGATGCGGGCGGCAACGGACCGAAGCACGTCACCTTCCAGTCGGGCAACGTCCAGGCGAACACGCTCGTGCTCTCGGCCGGCACGCTCTCGGGCGGCGGCGGACTCCACCTCGGCGTCGGCTACGACGTCGTCGTCGATCTCGATCAGAACGGCGTGCTCGACGCCGGCGACCTGATCGACGGCGGCACCGATCGCCCCGGGTTCTGGGTGGTCGCGGACGTCGCGGTCGGCGGCCCTCTGGCGGTCACCGAGACGATCTATTCCGGCGGCACGTGGCTCGGAGAAGACCTCTACTACCCGACCGACATCGCGAACCTCGGCTCGCTGCCGCTCGTCGTCGTGAGCCACGGCAACGGCCACAATTATCAGTGGTACGACCACATCGGCTACCACCTCGCGTCGTGGGGCTGCATCGTGATGAGTCACGAGAACAACACGCAGCCCGGCATCGAGTCGGCGTCGACGACGACGATCCGCAACACCGACTACCTGCTCGGCCACCTCGCGACGATCGCGAACGGCGCGCTGGTCGGCCACCTCGACAGCCATCGCATCGTGTGGATCGGACACAGCCGCGGCGGCGAAGGGGTGGTGCGGGCCTACAACCGGCTCGTGAACAACCTTTATCAGCCGCCGCCCACGACCTTCGTCCCGTCCGACATCGTGCTGATCTCGAGCATGGCGCCGACCGACTTCCTCGGTCACGTCAGCTCGAACATGTACGACGTGCCCTACCACCTCTGGACCGCGGCCGCGGATGCCGACGTGAACGGCTGCGCGAACTGCGACCTCTGCCAGACCTACCAGCTCCACGACCGCGCGCTCGGCTGGCGACTCTCGACCACGATCGAAGGCGCCGGTCACGGCGACTTCCACGACTCGAACGGCTCCGTCGCGCAGGGCCCGTGCCTGATCGGCAAGGCGAAGACGCATCTGATCCAGCTCGGGTACATGTTGCCGCTCGTGAAATGGTTCACCGAAGGCGACGACGCGGCGACCGACTTCTTCTGGCGGCAATACGAGACCTTCCATCCGATCTCGGCGCCGGTGTCCGATCCGTGCGTGTCCGTCGAGCTGATGTATCGCGTCGGCCCCGGCGTCCCGCGCTTCGTGATCGACGACTTCGAGACGAACCCGGCCACCAACCTGTCGAGCTCCGGAGGCGCGGTCCGCGGAACGGTGCAGGGACTCGCGGAGGGGTCGGCGAACGACGCGAACTCCGCGTTCACCTACCTCGCGAGCGACACGTTCAACAGCATCACGCTCGCCGGCGACGACGACACGAGCCACGTGGGCGTGTTCTCGTTCGACGGCAACGCGGACTACGAGCTCGATTTCGACATCGTGCCCGAGGCGCGCGACGCCGCGCGATGGGGCTGGCTCTCGTTCCGTGCCGCGCAACGCTCGCGCGACCCGCTGACGGTCGCGCAGCTCGGCGACGTGACGTTCGTCGTCACGCTGCGCGACGGCTCCGGCAACGCGAGCTCGGTCGACATCGGGACCTATGGCGGCGGCATCGAGGAGCCGTATCAGCGCACCGGCTGCGGGCAGGGCGCCGGATGGGCGGCGGAGTTCGAGACGATCCGCATCCGCATGACCGACTTCCTCGCGAACGGCAGCCCGCTCGATCTCACCGACATCGTCGCGGTCGATCTGCACTTCGGGCCGGCGTACGGCTCGCCGATGGGTTCCCTCGCGATCGACGATCTCGAGTTCACGGGCAACTGACATGCGCAGCATCCCGCGAACGCTGTGGACCCTCCTCGTGGCCGGCGGACTCGTCGCCGGCAGTGTGATCGCGTTCGTCGGCGGGCCGAAGGACGACGGGCCGCCCGCGCTCCCCGCGAACCCGCAGACCCGCGTCGTGACGCTCGTCGAGTCGTGGCCGTTCGCGGTCGCGAAGCCGTACGTGCACACCTGGCGCAAGGAGCAGCCGCTCGTGTCGCACGGGCAGATGCTCGTCCTGTCCGCCGACCGCGACCTCCTCCATCCGCGCGAGGGGCTCGAACCCGTCCTCTACGTCGGCAACCAGACCGCCGAGCGCGTCAACGTCGGCGAGTCGTCCGGCTACCTCGTCGTGCTGGTCCCCGGCGACGTCGACCTCGCGAGCGCGCCGATCTTCTTCGGCTCGCCCGCGCTGCCCGAGCAGGTCGATGCCGCGACGATCGCGCGCGAGATCGCGGCCGCGACGAAGAGCGGCGTGCGTCCGGCCGGCGCCGCAGCCGCCGCGAGCGCGATGCGCCGCGTCATCGAGGTCGCCGACGACCACGAGCTCCGCCTCGAAGCGGCCACGTTGATCGAGCGCGTCTCGCCGAGCGAGGTCGATCTCGTCTCCGGTCTGCGCGCGCCGCTCGTCAAGTAAGTCGGTCCGTCCGCGCGGCGCCCGCGCGCCGCGTCGCTACCCTGTCGCGATCGAAGTCCAATCGGAGTCCGCCATGCCCGCTCCGCGCATGCTCCCCACGCGTCGTGACTTCCTGAAGACGTCCGCCGTTTCCACCGCCGCGATCCTCGCGCAGGCGGGCTTCGTCCACGCCGCCGGCTCCGATCAGGTGAAGGTCGGCGTGATCGGCTGCGGCGGCCGCGGCCTCGGCGCCGCGATGAACTGCTCGCAGGCCGATCCGGCCGTCGTGATCTGGGCGCTCGGCGACGTGTTCGAGGAGCGAATGAAGGGCGCATGCGCGGAAGGCGACGCCGGCCTCGCGCAGCTCGGGCCGCGGTTCCAGGTCCCGCCGGAGCGCCGCTTCACCGGGTTCGATGCATACAAGGGAGTGCTCGCGACCGACTGCGACCTCGTGATCCTCGCGACGCCGCCGCACTTCCGTCCGATCCACTTCGCCGCCGCCGTCGAGGCCGGCAAGAACATCTTCTTCGAGAAGCCGGTCGCGGTCGACGCGCCGGGCGTGCGCCGCGTGATCGAAGCGTCGAAGGCTGCGGCGGCGAAGAAGCTCGCGGTCGTGACCGGGACGCAGCGCCGCCACCAGACGCCGTACCTCGAGCTGATGAAGCGCGTCCACGACGGCGCGATCGGCTCGATCACCGCGCTGGAGGCGAGCTGGATGCAGGGCGGGCTCTGGATGCACAAGCGCGAGCCGCAGTGGTCCGACATGGAGTGGCAGCTCAAGAACTGGCTCTACTTCACCTGGCTCTCGGGCGACCACATCGTCGAGCAGCACGTGCACAACATCGACGTGTGCAACTGGGCGATGGACGCGCATCCGATCGCCGCAGTCGGCATGGGCGGTCGCCAGGTGCGCACCGACGCGGCGTACGGCCACATCTTCGATCACTTCTCGATCGCGTTCGAGTACGCGAACGGCGTGAAGATGCACAGCGTCTGCCGCCAGATCGACGGATGCGCGGGCGGCGTGTTCGAGCGCGTCGTCGGCTCGAAGGGCGTCGCGGAAGCGTGGGCCGGCGGCGGCATCGGCATCCGCGGCGAGAACACGTGGGACTGGGAAGGCGACGCGACCGACCCGTACGTGCAGGAACACATCGACCTCATCGCGAGCATCCGTTCCGGCAAGCCGCTGAACGAAGGCGTGCGCATCGCCGAGAGCACGCTCACCGCGATCATGGGCCGCATGTCCGCCTACACCGGCCGCGCGATCAAGTGGGACGAGGCGTTGAACTCGAAGGAAGACCTTTCGCCCGCGACCTACGCGATGGGCTCGATCCCCACGCCGCCGGTCCCGATGCCGGGCAAAACGCAGTTCTCCTGAACCGGGCACTCAGCAAGGAGGCAGCGATGGAGCGTCGACAGTTCTTGAAGTCCGGCGCGCTGGCCGGCGCCGCGGCGTTGTTGTCGAAGTCCGCGAGCGCGCTGTCGCCGGATGCGGCGGCGCAGCCCGAGACCGATCAGCCGCCGTTCTCGCTGAAGTACGCCCCGCACTTCGGCATGTTTCACCACCACTCCGGCGGCGACCTCGTCAAAGAGCTCGAGTTCATGCACGCGATGGGCTTCCGCGCCATCGAGGACAACGGCATGCGCGATCGCCCGAAAGAGGAGCAGGAGCTGATCGGCAACACGCTCCAGCGCCTCGGCATGCAGATGGGCGTCTTCGTCGCGCACACGAACGCATGGGGCGGGCCGAACTTCACGTCGGGAAATGCGGAGCAGCGCGACAAGTTCCTCGCCGACATCAAGGAGTCGATCGAGATCCAGAAGCGCGTGCACGCGACGTGGATGACCGTCGTCCCGGCCGAGATCGACCCGCGCCTCGAGCCCGGTTACCAGACCGCGAACGTCGTCGACACGCTGCGCCGCGCCGCCGCGCTGTGCGAGCCGACGGGCCTCGTGATGGTGCTCGAAGCGCTGAACCCGTGGCGCGACCACCCGCGCATGTTCCTGTGGAAGATCGCGCAGTCGTTCGAGATCTGCCGCGCGGTGAACTCGCCGTCCTGCAAGATCCTGTTCGACATGTATCACCAGCAGATCAGCGAGGGGAACATCATCCCGAACATCGATCTCGCGTGGAGCGAGATCGCCTACTTCCAGATCGGCGATAACCCCGGCCGCAACGAACCCGGCACCGGCGAGATGAACTACAAGAACATCTTCAAGCACATCCGCGAGAAGGGGTACACGGGCATCCTCGGCATGGAGCACGGCAACTCGCAGGGCGGGAAGAAGGGCGAGATGGCCGTGATCGAGGCCTACCGCGACGCGGACAAGGGCTGATCGCGGCGCGAAGCGGGGTCGCGCCGGTTACGGATCCGACCGCGTCGGATAGGTGTCGTCATGTGGAAGCGCGGGATCGCGGCAGGGTTCGCGGCGGGGGCGGTGTTCGCGTGCGCGATCCCGCTGAAGAACGTCGCGCTCGCTCCGGGTCCGCGCATCGCGCAGGGCGAAGCGTTCGGCGACGAATTCGAATGCGCCGAGTACGCGACGCGCGACGGCGCGGTCGTGTTCCGCGACGCCGCGCTGATCTCGGCGCACGAGCACGCGCCGCCGATCGACATCGAGTACGAAGTGATGACCGATTCCACGAACGTGCGGCTCGCCTACGGCGCGCACCAGATCATCTTCGATTGGGAGATCGCGCCGAACGAGTTGCGCATCGACGGGCCGCCGGCGGGAACGCACGTCATCCACGGCTTCGGGTACATCGCGCCAAATCACTTCGCGCTCGTCCGCCAGGTCGTCACGAACGATTCGATGACGCTCTCCGTCGACGGAGTGCTCCGCGCGCGCATCGCCGCGAACTACACCGGGTATCACGCGCCGATCTGCGTGTTCGGTGGGGCGGGCGCCACGCTCGCCGTGCGCGCCGTCCGGATCCGCGCGCCCGGCGAGTGATCGGCCGGACCGCACTCGTGCTAGGCTTGCGCGCATCATGCGGTCCGGACTGGACACCGGTTTCCTCCTCGATGAGCTCTGGCATCTCTTGAAGGGCGAGATGGACGGTTCCAAGCGTCCCGCGTTGATCGAACTCGCGAAGACTCTCGAGGGCGCACGAGTCGCATACGCGATTATCGGCGGAGTCGCGCTTCAGGTGCACGCGCGAGAACCGCGAACGACCCTCTACATCGACGTCGCGGTGTTGCGTCGCGACGAGATCCCCCGGGATCGCCTGCGTGCCGCCGGGTTCGAACGCACCGGGGAGTTCGAGCACTCCGAGAATTGGGTCGGGCCGGGGGCGGTCCCGATTCAATTCACTGATGACCTCGCGCTCGCGTCCGCGGTCCGCAGCGCTGAATCGATCGAGGTGGGCGGGACATCGATCCGCGTGATTCGCAAACCGGATCTGCTGCGGGAGAAGCTCCGCGCCGGCTCCGATCCGGCGCGTCGCCGCTCGAAGCGGATGCAGGATCTCGCGGATGTTCAGGCGTTGATCGAGAGCGACGCAACGCTTCGCGCGGCGCTGACGCCGGAGCAGCGTGCGCTGCTCGACCGAATCGTCTGACCCGGTCAGCCCTTCTTCTTGGCGTCGTCGCTGACGAGGAAGAACCGGCCGATCGCGACGCGGAAGCGCGAGCCATCGTCCTTCTGGAAGCCGTAGCTCCCTTCCATCGTGCCCCAACGCGTCCGCAGCGGGCAGCCGCTCACGTACGTGAAGTTCTTCCCCGGCAGGATGCGCGGCGTCTGCCCGACGACGCCCGGACCCTTCACCTCTTCGCGACGGTTGTCGGCGTCGAGGATGACCCAGTGCCGATCGAGCAGCCGAACGGGGTCATCGCCCTCGTTCGTGATCGTGATCGTGTACGCGAACATGTAATGCGACTGGTCCGGGTCCGACTGCTCGGCCAGGTACTGCGGCCGCGCATGGACCCGGATCCCGTCGGTCACCGCGTTCGAGTCGGGCGACTGCTTGGTCACGATCGCCTGCTTCGCGTCGGATCAGGCCTTCTTCTCTTCCTTCGGCTTCGGCGGCACGAGCCGGCGGAGCTTGCGCTGGGCGCGCTTCAAGCTCTTCCGCGCGGTGCGCGCGGCATCGGCGGTCGCGCCCTTCAGCGCGGTCTTCGCCTTCTCGAGCTTGTCCTTCACCTTCTTGATCGGATCACGAGCGGACTTGGCCATGTCGGGGTTGCCTCCTGAAAGAGCGGCAGAGTGTACCGATATCATTCGCCCGCGATGGCCGACACGGCGACGTTGCACCAATGGTTGAAGCGGCGCTTCCCCGAGGCGTCCAACCGCACGTTGAAGCAGATGGTCACCGACGGTCGCGTCGCGGTGAACGGGAAGCGCGCGCGGCAGCTCGGAGTTGCGCTCGCGGACGGCGACGAAGTGAAGGTCGCGCCGCGCGCGCGGGAGCAGCGGCCGGCGCCGTCGCTCCATCCGCTGCGACCGATCCACGAGGACGACGACGTGATCGTCGTCGAGAAGCCGGCGGGGGTGCTCACCTCGACGACGCCGCGCGAGCCGCGGCCGACGGCCATCAAGATCGTGGCCGAGTACCTGCACGCGATCGACCGGCGCGCGCGGCCGGGCCTGATCCACCGGCTCGACAAGGACGCGTCCGGCGTGATCGTCTTCACGAAGAACGCGCGCGCGTTCGCGTCCTTGAAGCGACAGTTCTTCCGGCACTCGGTCGATCGGCGCTACCTCGCGGTGGTGCACGGCGTGCCGTCGCCGCGCAAGGACCGCATCGAGTCGGCGTTGATCGAGCGCGCCGACGGGACGATGCGCTGCGCGGAGGACGGCGAGACCGGCGAGCGCGCGGTGACCGAGTACGAGGTCGTGAAGGCGCACGGGAAGTTCGCGCTCGTGTCGGTCACGCTCGAGACCGGGAGGAAGCACCAGATCCGGGCGCACCTGTCGCAACGCGGCCACCCGATCGCCGGCGACCGCTGGTACTCGAAGGACGTCCCGCGCGGCGCGCCGTCGCCGTCGCGGCTCCTGCTCGCCGCCGTCCACCTGGCGTTCGACCACCCGAGCGACGGGCGCCGTGTTCGGTTCGAGTCGCCGCCGCCGCGCGAGTTCGCGGAGTTCCTCGGCGGACTCTCGCGGTGACGCGGCCGAATCCGTTATGACGCTCCGCGTGTCGTCCCCCCGCGTGGACTTTTCCGCCGCCGCGTCGATCGCCGCGATCGCGTGCTGCTCGTTCTTCGCCGGATGCGATCGCGCGCGTCCCGCGGCCGCGAACGCCGCGCCGCCTCCGGCCGCGCCGGTCGCCGTCACGCTCGTCGCCGCGCGCGAGGCGGACGTCGAGCGCCTCGTCGTCGTGAGCGGCGACCTGCGCTCCGACGAGGACGCAACGCTCTCGGTGAAGATCGCCGGCCGCCTCGCGGACCTCCGCGTCGACCTCGGCGACCGCGTCAAGAAGGGCGACGTCGTCGCGAAGATCGACGACGTCGACGCCGTGCTCCAGGTCGAGCAGGCGCGGGCGCTCCTGCAGCAGTCGCGCGCGCGCGTCGGGCTCGCTCCCGACGACTCCGATCCCGCGCACGACGCCGTCGACCCCGATCAGACCGCCGAAGTCCGCGTCGCGAAGGCGACGCTCGACGAATCGATCCTGCAGGAGAAGCGCGCGCGGGAGATGCTCGCGACGCAGGTCTCGACGCAGGCGGAGTACGACGCCGCCGACGCCGCCAAGAAGGTCGCGGAGAACCGCTACCGCGCCGCGCGCGAGGAAGTCGGCAACCGCATCGCGCTGATCCGCCAGCGCCGCGCCGAGCTTGCGATCGCCGAGCAACGGTTGAAGGACACCGAGATCACCGCGCCGTTCGACGGCGTCGTCGTCGAGCGCCGCGCCGGGCGCGGCGACTACCTCGACACCGGCGCGCCGATCGCGACGCTCGCGCGCGTCGACCCGCTCCGCCTCGTCGCAATGGTCCCCGAGCGCGTCGCCACCGCCGTCACCATCGGGCAGCGCGTACGCTTCTCGATCGCCGGGACCAAGGAGACGCTCGAGACGCGGGTGCAGCGCGTGAGCTCCGTGCTCGACTCGCGCAACCGCGCGTTGCGCATCGAGGCCGACGTGCCGAACCCCGACGGCAAGCTCAAGGCCGGCGCGTTCACCGAGGCTTCGCTGATCGTCGAGGAGCACGCGCGCGCGGTGCTGATCCCGTCCGCCGCCATCCGGTCGTTCGCGGGCTTCGACAAAGTGCTCGTGATCGCCGACGGGAAGATCGCGGAGCACCGCGTCACGCTCGGCACGAAGCGCGGCGACGAAGTCGAGGTCACGACCGGCGTCGCCGCCGGCGAGCGGATCGTCGCCGTCCCTGGTTCGCTGCAGCCCGGCATGCCCGCGACCGTCGCGGGCAACTGATCGGATGAACCGACTCGCCGAGATCTGCATCCGCCGGCCGGTGTTCGCCGCGATGCTCATCCTGAGCCTCGTCGTCATCGGCATGGCGGGCCGGCTGAAGCTCGGCGAGGACCGCTTCCCGTCGGTCGAGCTGCCGCAGTTGAGCGTGCGGACCTCGCTCGTCGGCGCCTCGACGGAGGAGGTCGAGACGCTCATCTCGCAGCGCATCGAGGAGTCGGTGAACGCCGTCGGCGGCATCGACCAGTTGCGCTCGATCTCGACGTCCGGCGTGTCGATCGTGCTGATCACGTTCGACCTGAACCGCGACATCGACATCGCCGCGCAGGATGTCCGCGACCGCGTCGCCGCCGTCGCGCGCGACCTTCCGCAAGACGCGGACGCGCCGATCGTCAGCAAGACCGACAACGATCAGACCCCGGTCGTCACGATCGCGATCGCCGGCGAGCGTCCGTTGAAGGAGCTGACGGAAGTCGCCGACAAGCTGGTGAAGAAGCCGCTCGAGCGCGTCGCGGGCGTCGGCGAGATCGCGCTGGTCGGCGGCGCCGAGCGCGCGATCTCCGTGGAAGTCGACGCCGACCGCCTCGCGGCCTACCAGCTCCCGATCACCGCCGTGCGCGACGCCGTCGCGCGCCAGAACTCCGACGTGCCCGGCGGGTTCGTCACCGGCGACCGCCGCGAGTCGTCGCTGCGCACGATGGGGCGGCTCGAGGACGCGCGCGCGTTCGAGGACCTCGTGTTGGCAACCGTCGAGGGAGTGCCGGTCCGCGTGAAGGACGTCGGCGCCGCGTTCGACGGGACGAAGGAGCTGCGCAGCGACGCGCACCTGAACGGCACGCAGTGCGTGACGCTCGAGGTGCGCCGGCAATCGGGCGCGAACACGGTGGCCGTCATCGACGGAGCGAAGAAGCGGCTGGACGAGTTGCGCCCGCAGCTCCCGCCGGACGTGCACGTCGAGGTGATCCGCGACCAGTCGCGCTACATCCGCGCCGCGCTCGACGAGATCCAGGGCCACCTGATCCTCGGCTCGCTGCTCGCGTGCGCGGTCGTGCTCGCGTTCCTGCGCAACTGGCGGTCGACGTTCATCGCGGGCATCGCGATCCCGACGTCGGTGATCGCGTCGTTCGGCGTGATGTACGCGCTCGGCTTCACGCTGAACAGCGTGACGATGCTCGCGCTCGTGCTGATGGTCGGCATCGTGATCGACGACGCGATCGTCGTGCTCGAGAACGTGTTCCGCCGCATCGACGAGCACGGCGAGGAGCCGTTCGCCGCGGCGGCGTCGGGCACCGCCGAGATCAGCCTCGCGGTGATGGCGACGACGCTCAGCCTCGTCGTGATTTTCGTCCCGGTCTCGTTCATGTCGAGCATCTCGGGGCGCTTCCTCTACCAGTTCGGGTTCACCGCGGCGGCGGCCGTCCTCGTGAGCCTGCTCGTCTCGTTCACGCTGACGCCGACGATGAGCGCACGCCTCTTGCGCCGCGAGGACAAGAACGGCGGCCACGGTGCGACCCGCCGCGGGCTCTACGGGTTCGTCGAGCGCGCTTACCTCGCGATCCTGCGGGGTGCGATGCGCGTGCGCTGGCTCGTGATCGCGCTGGTCGGCGTCGTGCTGTGGACCAACGTGCCGCTGTATCGGATGGTGAAGCAGGAGTACATCCCGTCCGACGTCGACGAAGCGGAGTTCGACGTCAACGTCACGGCGCCCGAGGGCACCAGCTTCCTCGCGATGCAGGGAGTGATGCACGAGGTCGAGACCACGCTGAGCGAGACGCGCGGCGTGCGGCTCGTGCTCGGGCAGATCGGCGGCAACTTCCTGAACGCGGTGAACACGGGCACCGTGTACGTGCGCATCGCGCCGCACGAAGAGCGCCTGTTCTCGTTGCCGCGGCTGTTCCGCGAGACGCTCGCGGGCCACCCGCGCCGTGCGTTCGAAGGCAACTACAGCCAGCGCGACGTGATGATCGACGTCCGCAAACGCCTCGGCGCGATGCGCGACCTGCGCTTCTCGGTGCGCAACGCGCCGTCGTTCAACATCGGCGGCGGCAACTTCGACATCGACTTCTCGATCCTCGGCCCGGATCTGAAGGAGCTGGCGCGCGCGGCGAACGAGCTGCGGACGAAAGCGATCGAAACCGGCGGCGTCGTCGACGCGGACGTGACGCTCAAGCTCGATCGACCGGAGCTGCGCGCCGAGATCGACCGCGCGCGCGCCGCCGACCTCGGCGTCGACGTCGAGGACGTCGCGACGGCGCTGCGCATCATGGTGGGGGGCGCCGAGCGCGTATCCCGCTTCCGCGACCCGGAGTTCGCCGAGGAATACGACGTGCGCATCCGCCTGCGCTCGCAGGACCGCAGCGACCAGGAGACGATCGAGCGGCTGTTCGTCCCGAGCCGGAAGGGCGGCGACCAGCGGCTGGTGCGGCTCGACAGCCTCGTGAAGCTCTCGCCCGGCGACAGCCCGTCGCGCGTCGATCACCTCGACCGGCAGCGGCAGGTCAGCTTGCGCGGGTCGGTCGCGCCGGGGTTCGCGCTCGCCGACCGCATCGACTGGCTGCGCGGCGCGGCGACCTCGCTCGGCCTGTCGCCCGCGTACACGACGCGCATCTCCGGCCGCGGCCGCGAGCTCGAGCGCACGTTCGGCGAGTTCATCCAGGCATTCCTGCTCTCGATCGTGCTGATGTACATCGTGCTCGCCGCGCAATTCGAGAGCCTGGTGCACCCGTTCACGATCCTCCTGTCGCTGCCGCTGTCGTTCCCGTTCGCGCTGATCTCGCTGTGGCTCACCGACAACACGCTGAACCTGTTCTCGGCGCTCGGCATGCTCGTCCTCTTCGGCGTCGTGAAGAAGAACGCGATCCTGCAGATCGACCACACCAATCAACTGCGCGCGCGCGGCAAGGACCGACTCACCGCGATCCTCGATGCGAACCGCGACCGGTTGCGGCCGATCCTGATGACGACGTTCGCGCTCGTGATGGGGATGGTGCCGCTCGCGGTCGGGTCGGGCCCCGGCGCGGAGGAGCGCCGCGCGGTCGCGGTCGTCGTGATCGGCGGCCAGACGCTCTCGCTGCTCCTCACGCTGGTCGTCACGCCGGTCGCGTACTCCCTGTTCGACGACCTCGGCCGCCTGCTGCGCGGGAAGCGGCGCGCGTGACGCGCGCCGTCGTCACGGCTGGACGACGTTGTCGAGCAGGATGTTCTCGCCGACGCTCAGCTCACTGAACCCCGCGCCGATCGCGCCGGTCGACCGGTTCGCGATCACCGCGTTGTCCTGACCGGCCAGCTCGATCGCGGCGACGGCGGAGTTCGTCAGGACGTTGCCGTTCGCCAGGGCGAACGCGGCCGAAGCGCCGAGCGCGATCCCGAGCTGGCCGCCGACGACGCGGTTGAACGCGATGACGGAGAACTTGCCCGCGGACGACACGCCGGCGGCGACCGAGTCGAGCATCTTGTTGTCGATCACCATCACGGCGTCGGCCGAATCCGTGAGCACCACGCCTCCGTTCGCGCCGCCGACGAACTTGTTCTTCTCGACGAGGAGCACGGGAGCGGGGGTCTCCACGACGACGCCCGCGGAGACGTTGCGGAGCTTGTTGCCGGTGATCGCGTTCGCGAAGAGCGAGT
Source organism: uncultured Phycisphaeraceae bacterium (assembly GCA_964493525.1). Taxonomy (GTDB): domain Bacteria; phylum Planctomycetota; class B15-G4; order B15-G4; family JADJEK01; genus CAZBOK01. The sequence goes on from CAZBOK010000015.1 coordinate 21,226, forward strand.
CGCTGGTCGTGCTGAGGTCGACTCCGTTGCCCGTCGCGTCCCGCAGCTCGCAGTCCTCGACGATCGATTGCACCGCGACGATCTCCACCGCGTTGCCCTGCGCGCCGAACACGTCGCTGCCGCGGAGGACGATGGCGTTGCCGAGCAACCTCACCTTCCCGCCCAGCTCGCAGCGGTCGACGACCACGTCGCTGGACGCGACGAACAGCGCCGTCGCCGGACCGGGGCGCACGTCGCAGTCGATGAGCGCGGCGCCGTTCGACTTCTGGATGCGGACGGCGAGCGAACTGGCGGACTCGATCGTGAACCCGATGACGCGCGTGTCGAACGCCGCGGAGAGCGTGACCGTCGCCGTCGGCTGCAGCACGACCTTGCCTCTCGCGCGCAGCACGACGCCCGCCACTCCGGTCAGGTCGACGTTGCCGGGATAGGTGCCGGCCGCGACCTCGATCACGTCGCCCGGTTGCGCGACGTCGATCGCTTCCTGCACCGTCGCGTGATCCTGCGGCACGCGAATCGTCGCGGGAGGCTTTCCCTTCGGCGGCTCGACGACGATCACGACCGGCGCGTCGACCTCCTTGACGATCCTGCCGTCCGGCGCGCCCTTCACGCGATCGAAGATCGAAGTCACCAGCTCACCCGCGAGTCGAACTCCCGCATGCGCCGGGTTCCGGATCTTGTTCTCGAGGAGCAGGTCGCGCGCGGCCGTGCTCGGATCGCACTCGATGCCGTCGGCGCCGCAGCTCGTGAGGACGTTGCGGCGGATCGTCGACTCGTCGCCGGCGACGTGGATGCCGCTCAGGCCGGAACCGGCGATCTCGTTCGACTCGATCACGCAGTGGAGCGCATCCTGCTCGAGGTCGATGCCGAAGCCGCCGACGTCGCGGATCCGGCAGCCGCGGATCACGCTGTCGCCGGTGTCATCGCCGAGCGCCACGCCGTTCGCATGGATCTCGTCGCAACGACAAGCGGTCAGCAGGCACGATCCGGCCGCGACGAGCTGGAAGCCCGTCCCGCAGCGCGTGGCGCGACAGGACTCCATCACGCAGTCGGTGCCGCCGAGTCGGAACCCGAGCGCGTTCGCTTCACGCGCGCGGCAGGCGACGACGCGTACGCCGACGCCCGCCACGTCGAAACCGGTCTCCGCGCCGAGCGACTTGCAGCGTTCGATCCGCGACGCGCGGGCCGCCGTCACGGAGATCGACACGTCGGCGGAATCGCGCACGCGGCAGCGCTCGATCGAGAGGCCGGAGCAGTCGTTCGCGACGATGCCGCTGGTCGCCGCGCCGCGGATGTCGAGGCCGCGGATCGTGATGCGGTCGGCGTCGTGGATCGCGATCGCGACGTCGTGGCCGGTCGCGTCGAGCACGACCTTTCCCTTCGCCTCGATCGTGAGGTCGTTCCGCGACGTGATGTCGACCGTGTCCGCGTAGGTGCCGGCGCTCACCCGAACCACGTCGCCCGGCTGCGCGGCGGCGACGCCCTGCGAGATCGTCGCCTGGTCCTGCGGCACGCGCACCACCCCCGCATGCGCCACGGCGAACGACCCGAGGACGGCGAGGAACACGACGCACAGCGACTTCGCACGAGAACGATGCATGGCGGACTCCCGGTGTGACTCGGGGGTCCGGACGCAATCTCGTCGCGCCGACCGACATGGGTTCCCAGGTCGGCAGTTCTTCGCGGCCCGCGAAGAACTGCCCGATGGGAACCCCCGCAGCCGCAGGCGGCGGCGGCGCGCAGCGCCGTATTCACAAGGTCGTGTCCGGCGTTCCGCGCGACGTCGCGGAGCCGCGGATGCGCACGGGCCGTGGTCGAAGCGTCTCGGGGCTTTCGTGCGCAGGTCGGATGGGTTGCGGGCGCAGCCCGCGATCGGAAACTGCGTCAGCTCTTGAAGAAGTTGTCGAACGCCAGGTTCAGACCGCCCGGATTGTTGTCCAGGTAGGGCGCGCTGCCCGACTTCTTGGTGCGGTTGCCGATCGTGACGTTCGCGTCGCCGTCGATCAGGAAGCCGTTGCTCGTCGACTTCTTCGCCTTGTTGGCGAACAGCGAGTTCCGCGACGCGCCGGACCCCGACAGGCGCCACGCGGTGGCGCAGCGCTTCGCGGAGTTGCCGACGACCGTGTTCTCCTCGTCGAGCGCAATCACTCCCGACGTCGCGCAGTCGACCAGCGTGTTCGCGGAGGCGACCACGCCTTCGACGTTCGTGTCGATCGAGATGCCGTTCGACGGCGTCGGGCCGATCGTGTTCTTGCGGATCACGACCGACGAGACCGACGCGACGACCTTCACCGCTTCGGCGCCGGTCGCCTGGACGACGTTCGCGTCGAGCAGCAGGCCGAACGACGACGGCGCCGGTTTGCCGAGCTTCACGCCGATGCCCGACGTGTTGCGGATCGTCGAGGTCTCCACGATCACCTGCCGGCTCGACAGCGTGAGGCCGTCGACGCCGCCGTCGAACGTGCAGCCGCGCACGTGACAAGCCGCGACGTCGAGCACCGCTCCGTTCGCGAACGTGCAGTCGCGCACGCTCAGCCGCTTGCTCGCCGTGGCCGTGAGGCTCGACGTCGCACCGCCCTCGACGCGCACGTGATCGAGCACGACGTTGTCGGACGAGAGGCCGAGCTGGATCGCGACGCCGGTCGCGTTGCGGACCACGAGGTTCTCGAGATGGACGCGCGGGCTCCCGGACAGGGTGATGCCGGCGGCGGCGTCGATGATCGCGTCGCCCCCGGCCGCTGCGCCGCGGATGGTGACGTCGGACTTCGCGGTGAGGTCGACCGCCTCGGCGTAGGTGCCCGGCGCCAGCTCGATCACGTCGTTCAATCCCGCGGCGGTGATCGCGGCGGCGATCGTCGTCTGGTCGGTCGGCACGTGGATGACGGCGCCCGTCGCGACCGGCACGTCGAAGCTGTTGTCGATCGACGTGTTGGTCGGGTCGGAGCCGAAGTTCACGTAGTCGGTCGCGTTCGCGGCCGACACGTTGCCGACGACCGCGTTGCCCGTCCCCTGGACGAAGTAGCCGGTGCCGCCGCAGTTCTGGACCGTGTTGTGGAACACGAGATTGTCGAGCGATTGCGCCTGCACCAACGCGATGCCCTCGGTGCCCGCGCCGTCGACGCGGTTGTTCGCCAGCGTGTTGCGCCCGCCGGAGATCGAGATGCCGCGCGAGGTCGAGCCGATCACGACGTTGTCCTCGAGCACGTTCTCGTCGCCGCTCGAGTTGATCGTGAGGCCGGCGGTGCCCGCGTTCGTGACCGTGTTGCGCCGCATCACGCCGCGGACGCACTGGAACTGCACGCCGGCGCTCGAGCAGTTCCGGAGGTCGTTGTCGTCGATCACGACCCCGGTCGACGGATCGATGCCGTCCTGGACGTCGATGCCGAACGTCGCGCCGTCGATCGTGCAGTTCTCGACGAAGTGACGCGGGCCGCGCAGGTCGAGCGCCGTGCCGGTCGTGTTCACCAGGTTCAGGTTCTCCACGTGGCACGCGGTTCCGTCGACCCGCAGCGCGCTCGTCACCTGGTTCTCCGAGCGCACGTCGTCGAACGTCGACGCCGACACGCCGGTCGCGTCGAGGCCGATCGGCAGGCCCGACAGGAGCTTCACCTTGCGCACGACGATCGCGGCGCCGCCGTTCACGAAGATCCCCGAGATCGCCGCGTTGCGCACCCGGAAGTTCGTCAGCGTCACGCCGGTGCATCCGTCGAGCGTGAGCGCGTGGTCCGCGCCGCCCGCGTCGAGGATGACCTTCCCCTTCCCTTTGATGACGATGTTCTGCTTGCCGGTGAGCGTGATGCTCTCGGTGTAGGTGCCGCGGGCGATCTGGATCACGTCGTCGCCGTCCGCGGCGTCGACCGCGGCCTGGATCGTCGCGAACTTGGCGGGCACCTTGAACGTCTTGGCGCCGGCGAGCGGCGCGGCGGCGAACGCCGAGACGAGGAACGGAACGAGCGCGAGAATCGGGCGGGAGCGGTGCATGTCGATACCCCGGAGATCCGGTCGGGCGAACCCGGGAGGCTAACGGCCGGCGCGCGCGCGGTGAAGGCGG
>CAZBOK010000016.1:0-8958 GCA_964493525.1 uncultured Phycisphaeraceae bacterium
GGTCGGTGTCGCCGAGCGGCCCGAGCGACGTCGGCGCGCTCCAGGCTTCGCGCGTGAACGCGGTGACCGAGCCGTCGGATTCGAGCACGAGCATGACGCGGATCGGATCCTCGAAGACGCGCTTCACCGCGCCGTCGAACGTCTCGGTGTGCTCGGCGCCCGGGGGCGGCGGCGTCACCCACTGCAAGCGATCGCGCTCGACGATGAACGCCAGCGGCTGCGTGTGGAACGCCTGCTTCAACGACTCGCCGCGCTCGGCGCAGCACGTCTTCACGCCGAAGCCCCAAGCGCGACCGACCACGCGCTCCATGAAGTCCTGCTTCTTCGCGCCGAGCAGGTCGCTCGCGGCGACGACCATCGAAACGCCGCGCGCGAGGTAATGCTCGGTGCGATCGAGCAGGCGATCGACGTCCTCGACCGACGGCAGCCGCGCGGTGGTCGCGCCGGCGGCGCGGTCGGTGACGATCGTCGCGGAGGCACACGGGAGGAACTCGGAGGCGATCCCGCGCGCGCCGAGCAGTGCGCTCGCCGCCGCGGCGGCGGCCGGTTCCGCGAGCCCGAGCACCTGCACCTCGGCGCCGGCCGCGCGCGCCGCGAACGCGACTTCGAGCGGTCCCGCGACGAGAATCTCTTGCGATCCGTTTGCAGAATCCGTCGCCGCATCCGTGAAGAGAATCGGGGTCGTGACGAGCATTGGGGAGCGCGGCATCGGCGGGATGGTAACGGGTTATGGCCGAGCGAGGAATTGGCGAACGATCAGGGAACCCATTTGCGTCCAACGTCCGCGCGAACCGGAGATGGATCATCGTCCCCTCATTCCCCACGGAATAAGAATCGCAGTTCCAACATCGATCGGCGGACCGCGTGGTGTCGACCGCGGGCGAGTGTCCGCAAGTGAACGGAGGTGCTCGTGATTCCCTTCATCCTCACCATCGTCGTCGCCGTCGGAGCGTTCGCGCTCCAGGTGACGGTCGCTCACCTCGACGACGACCGTCGTTGAGCGTCGAGTCGCGCGGCTTCGGGCGGGACGCGACCGAGATCGTCTCGCCCGCTCGCTCGAAGCCGCGCGCAGGCAGGACTCCCCGCCTCGAATCTCCCCGCGCTCGCTTCCTCCGCTGAAACCCCTGACCCCGATTCGTCGCCGGCTTCCGCACGGGTAAGAAGCCCACCGGCCCCGCGATCCTCTATCCTCTCCGGCTCGATCATCGTCACCCGAACGGACGAGAGCTGGAGATGGAAACCGTGATCCGCAAGTTCGAGCCCCCGCACGCGAACGATCGCGTCTGGCTGTCGATGCTCGGCGGCTTCAAGCGCCAACTTCCCGATGTCGACCCGATCGAGAGCCAGGAGTGGCTCGACTCGCTCGACGCCGTGGTGCAGACCTACGGGCGCGAGCGCGCCGACTTCCTGATCCGCCGCCTGTTGAAGCGCGCGCGTCAGCTCGACGTCGGACTGCCGGGGCTCGTCCAGTCGCGGTACATCAACACGATCTCGCCGGAGCAGGAGCCGGGCTTCCCCGGCGACGAGGCGATGGAGCTGCGCATCCGGCGCATCGTGCGGTGGAACGCCACCGTCATGGTCGTGCGCGGCAACCGCGAGTCGCCCGGCCTCGGCGGCCACCTGTCGACCTACGCGTCCTCGGCGTCGCTCTACGAAGTCGGCTTCAACCACTTCTTCCGCGGCCACGACGACGGCCAGCCGGGCGACCAGATCTTCTTCCAGGGACACGCCGCGCCGGGCATCTACTCGCGCGCCTTCCTCGAAGGCCGGCTCAGCGTCGACCAGTTGAAGAGCTTCCGCCGCGAGTCGACCGGCAAGGGCTTGTCGAGCTACCCGCATCCGCGGTTGATGCCGGAGTTCTGGGAATTCCCGACCGTCTCGATGGGGCTCGGTCCGATCAACGCGATCTACCAGGCGCGCTTCAACCGCTACCTGCAGGCGCGCGGGCTCGCGAACACGCAGAACTGTCGCGTGTGGGCGTTCCTCGGCGACGGCGAGTGCGACGAGCCGGAAGCGCTCGGCGCCCTCTCTCTCGCGGCGCGCGAAGGCCTCGACAACCTCACGTTCATCGTGAACTGCAACCTGCAGCGCCTCGACGGCCCGGTGCGCGGCAACGGCAAGATCATCCAGGAGCTCGAGTCGATCTTCACCGGCGCCGGCTGGAACGTCATCAAGGTGATCTGGGCGCGCGAGTGGGACGACCTCCTCGCGAAGGATTACGAAGGCGTGCTCGTCGACCGCATGAACGACGCGCTCGATGGCGATTACCAGAAGTACGCGTCGGAGTCCGGCGCCTACATCCGCGAGCACTTCTTCGGCACCGACCCGCGCCTCGCGAAGATGGTGGCGCACCTCACCGACGATCAGATCAAGAACCTGCGCCGCGGCGGCCATGACTACCGCAAGGTGTACGCCGCGTACGCAACCGCCGTGAACCACCGCGGCCGCCCGACGGTGATCCTCGCGAAGACGGTGAAGGGATGGACGCTCGGCAAGACCGCGGAATCGACCAACGCGACGCACCAGTTGAAGAAGCTCGAGATCGAGGAGCTGAAGAAGTTCCGCGACCGGCTCGAGCTGCCGATCTCGGACAAGGACCTCGAGCAGGCGCCCTTCTATCACCCGGGCGCGGACAGTCCCGAGGTGCAGTACGTGCGTGATCGCCGCGCCATGCTCGGCGGCTCCGTCCCGCGCCGCATCGTCGTGTCGAAGCCGCTGCAGGTGCCGGCGAACGACGTGTACTCGGAGTTCCACCAGGGCACGTCGCCGGATCAGCCGGTGTCGACGACGATGGCGTTCGCGCGATTGATGGGGAAGCTCCTGCGCGACAAGCAGGTCGGCAAGCGCATCGTGCCGATCATCCCCGACGAGGCGCGCACGTTCGGCATGGAGGCGCTGTTCGGACAGTTCGGGATCTATGCCGCCGGCGGGCAGAAGTATGAGCCGGTCGATTCGAAGTTCGTCCTCTCCTACGTCGAGAAGGCGAACGGCCAGGTGCTCGAGGAAGGCATCAACGAAGCCGGCTCGATGGCGTCGTTCACCGCGGCGGGCACCAGCTACTCGACGCACGGCGAGCCCACGATCCCCTTCTACATCTTCTATTCGATGTTCGGCTTCCAGCGGACGATGGACCTCATCTGGGCGTTCGGCGACGCGCGCGGCCGCGGCTTCCTGCTCGGCGCGACGGCCGGACGCACGACGCTGAACGGCGAAGGACTGCAGCACCAGGACGGGCACAGCCACCTGCTGGCGTCGACGGTTCCGAACTGTCGCGCTTACGACCCGGCGTTCGCCTACGAGATGGCGACGATCATCGAGGACGGGCTCGCGCGGATGTACAAGCGCGGCGAAGACATCTTCTACTACCTCACGCTCTACAACGAGAACTACGCGATGCCCGCGCTCCCCGCGAACGCGACGGAAGGCATCCTGCGCGGGATGTACAAGCTGCGTTCGAGCGGCAAGGGCAAGGCGGGGGTGCGCCTGTTCGGCAGCGGGCCGATCCTCCGCGAAGCGCTGCGCGCGCAGGAGATCCTCGCGACCAAGTTCGGCGTCGACTCCGACGTGTTCAGCGTGACGAGCTACCAGATGCTCCGGAACGACGCGCTCGAGTGCGAGCGCTGGAACCGCCTGCATCCGACCGCCGCGCCGAAGCGCCCCTACCTCGCGACCGCGCTCGCCGGCACCAGCGGCCCGATCATCGCGGTGAGCGACTCGATCAAAGCGGTGCCGGATCAGATCTCGCGGTTCATCTCCGCGCGGTTCGTCCCGCTCGGCACCGACGGCTTCGGCCGCAGCGACACGCGCGAGCAGTTGCGCCGTCACTTCGAGATCGACGCCGAGCACGTGGTGATCGCGGCGCTCTCGGCCCTCGCGGAAGAGGGCAAGGTGAAGCCGGCGGTCGTCGCGGAGACGATCCAGAAGCTCGGCCTCGACCCGGATTCCGTCGACCCCCGCGACGCCTGACGCTCGGTCGATTTGCCCGACCCGGAATCACGGGGTACTCTCCGGAGAATCACCCCGGGAGGTCGGTTTCCATGAAGTTTGCACCGTGCGCGATCCTCGTCGTCGGCCTGCTCGCCGGCGTCCCCTCCGTCCGTCTCCTCTTCAAGAACGGGGATCGCCTCACGGGCGCGCTCTCGCAGGAGACCATCGACGTTTCGACGAAGTCCGGCGTCGTGCGGGTAAAGGCCGCGGACGTCACGCGCATCGCGTACGCGCACGCGCGCAATCGCCGCGACACCGTGATCCTCGCGAACGGCGACCGCATCTCTGGGTCGATCGACGGCGCCGCGCTCTCGCTCACGACGTCCGCCGGTGAAACGGTCCGCATCGACACGTCGACTCTCGCGGGGCTCGAATCGACGCGCTGATCGCGGCTGCTAAGATCCGCGCGTGGAACGCGCCGCAATCGACGAAAGCTTCCTGATCTCCACCGCCACCGATCGTCGAGGCGACGATCCCATCTTCGCGCTGAACGCCGAGGCGAAACGTCGCCAGGCCGCGGGCGAACGCGTCGTGAACGCGACGCTCGGCGCCCTGATGGAGGACGACGGCCGGCTCGCGGTGATCCCCGCCGTGTTCGAGGCGCTCGGTCGCGTCGATGTGCGACGTGCCGCCGCCTACGCGCCGATCGCCGGCGACCCGCGCTTCCTCTCGCAGGTGATCCGCGACCTCTTCGGGTCGAGCGACGTCGCGTCGCGCTCGGTCGCGGTGGCGACTCCCGGCGGCAGCGGCGCGCTCTCGCTGGCGATCGTCAGCTTCCTCGAGCCGAATCAGGCGCTGCTCGCGCCGTCGTTCTACTGGGGCCCGTACTCGACGATGGCTCACCACGCGGGCCGTCGCATCGAGACGTTCTCGATGTTCGACGCGCACGGCCGGTTCGACGTCCTCGCGTTCGAGGCCGCGCTGTTCCGCCAGCTCGCCGCGCAGGGCCGCGCGCTCGTGTTCCTGAACTCGCCGTGCAACAACCCGACGGGATATTCGTTCGACGACGCCGAGTGGCGCGCGGTCGCCGACGTCGCGCAGCGCGCATCGAAGATGGGCCGCGTCGCGATCCTCGTCGACCTCGCGTACGCGCGCTTCGCAGCGCCCACGACCCCTGACTTCGCCGCCTACGCCGACCGGCTCTCCGACGGACCGCTCCTGCTCGCCGCGTGGACCGCTTCGAAGTCGTTCACCTACTACGGCGGCCGCGTCGGCGCCCTCGTCGCGGTGCATCCGGACGCCGCCGAGCGCACGCGCATCCAGAACGCGTTCGCGTTCGGTTGCCGCGGCACGTGGTCGAACTGCAACCATCAGGGGATGCTCGCCATCGGCGAGATCCTCGCCGATGACGCATTGCGTGCACAGTGCGATCGCGAGCGCGAGCGCCTGCGATCGTTGCTGCAGGCGCGCGTCGGCGCGTTCAACGCGGCGGCGCGGGCGCGCGGGCTCGAGTTCCCGCGCTACGAGGGCGGTTTCTTCGTCACGGTCTTCCACGACGAAGTCGACTCCGCCGCGCGCGCGATGAAGGAGCAAGGCGTGTTCGTCGTCCCGACCGGCAAGGCGCTGCGCATCGCGCTCTGTTCCACGCCGGCCGCCGACGTCGCGCGCCTCGTCGAGTCGATCCCGACCTGACGCCCCGGCGGCGTCCGCCGCTTTTGCCTCAATGTCCCACCGTACTAGTCCGATAGGACGGCGGTGCGGATCACCGTCGACGCCAAGGGATCGCTCCCGCCGAGCGAACAGATCGCCGAGCAACTGCGCTTCGCGATCGCCGCGGGCGAGCTGATCGCGGGCGCGCGGCTCCCGTCCGTGCGCGGCCTCGCGCAGTCGGCCGTCGTCAACCCGAACACCGTCGCGAAGGCGTACCGCGAGCTCGAGCGCGAGGGCACCGTCGAGACGCGCCCCGGCGACGGCGTGTTCGTCGCGCGCGGAGCGCCGCGGCGCTGCGACGAGCTCCGCACGCGTTTGATCGAGGAGCGCCTGCGGCACGCGATTGCCGAGGCGGAGCGCGCCGGACTGCCGGCGCATCGGATCGAAGGGATCGTCGCGCGGGCTCTCGCGCACGCCGCGGCGCAGACACCGGAGGAGGCACGGACATGACCGAAGATCGACGCATCGAGATCACGACGCGCGGGCTCGCACATTCGTTCGGCAAGCGACGCGTGCTGAACGGAGTCGACCTCGACGTCGAGGCCGGCGGCATCACCGCGCTTCTCGGCAGGAACGGCGCCGGAAAGTCGACGCTGATCCGCATCCTGACCGGCATCGTGCCCCACGATCGCGGCGAGGTGCGGGTTCTCGGCCTCGACCCGCGAAAGCACGGCCCGACGATCCGTCGCCGGATCGGAGTCGTCTCGGAACGACTCGAGCTGCCGCGCTGGATGCGCGTCGCCGACCACTTCGACTTCCTCGCGCCGTTCTATCCGACGTTCGATCGCGCGGAAGCGGATCGGCTCGCGCGTCAACTCGAGCTCGACCCGCGCGCCAAGATCGCGACGCTCTCGAAGGGGCAGCGCGCGAAGCACGCTCTCGTCGCGGCGCTCGCGCATCGTCCGGAATTGCTCCTGCTCGACGAACCGTTCTCCGGCCTCGACCCGATCGTGCGTCAGGAAGTGCTCGAAGTGGTGCTCGGTCATCTGCGCGATGCAGGCCGCACCGTGCTGCTCGTGAGCCATTCGACGACGGACGTCGAGCGCGTCGCCGACCGCGTCGTGATCCTCGACGAAGGTCGCGTGAAGTTCGCAGGCGATCTCGAGGACGCACGTTGGGACGGCGATCCGCCGGCGGCGCCACGCGATCTCGACCGCGTGTTCCGCGACGTCGTGACCCGGAAGGAGGAGCCGTGCGTTCCCTCGCGGTGATGCGGGCGTTGGTAATGGCCGAGTGGCGCGACGCGCGCGTCGTCGTGTGGGGTGCGCTCATCCTGTCGCTGATCGTCGGCGCCGCGTTCCACACGGTCATGTCCGTGCGGTTCTCGGAGCTTGGACTCGCGTGTTGGCTCGCGGCGCCGATGGCCGCCGCGTTCGCGATCGTGCTCGCGGCGGAGGTCGTGGGAGGCGGCACGTCGGGGCGGCGCTTCGAGACGCTCGTGATGCTCCCGGCGCGAATCTCCACGTTGTTCATGGCGAAGGTCGCATTCCTCCTGATCGCGACGAGCGGCTTCTTCGTCTGGGCGATCGTCACGCAGGGATTGATTGCCGGCGCTCTCGGCGCGAGCGAAGTCGCCGCGCGATCGGTCCTCGATCTCCGTCACGCGATCCCGGTGATCGTCGGCGGCATCGCTCTCACCGGGATCGCGCTCGCGTTCGCGACGGCGGTCTCTCGGCCGCTTCCCGTGGTTCTGCTCACGGTCATCGTCGGCATCGCCGGATACCTGGTCGTGAAGCAGGCGCCGTGGAAGCGTTGGGACTTGGTTCCGATGCAGAGCGAGTTCGTCACCGCGATGGCCCGCGTCGGGCTCTTGTTCTTCGTCGCCGCGGGGATCGCGTTCGTGCTCGCGCCCGCGCACCGGAGCGGTGTCGGTCGGCGCGCGACGATCGCGATCGCCATTCCGTTCGGTCTGCTCGCCGTGTTCTCCGGCATCACCGCGGAGCGGCTCGAGCGCTCGTTCCGGTTCGCCCCGGGCGACGGTCCGTTCCTGATCGTGAACGTGCAGCCATCGCCGAACGGACGTTGGATCGCGGTCGGGGTCCGGCGCGGCAGATCAAACTTCACGCATTGCTCTTGGACATGGATCGTCGACCGCGACTCGAACTCGACGCGGGGGCTCGATCGGCATCACATCGCGCCGCTCTGGTGGGACGCGGAGGATCGCCTCCGCGCCGGTTGGTACTCAGAGTCCATTCCGGACGGCAGCGGGCGAACGAATCGCTTCTACATCTCTTCGCTGGTCGACCCCGCGACCGGGTCCGTGCTCGATGGCGACGACGAGACGACTCTCATCACCGACGACCTCGCTCGACACGTCGGCAACCACGAGCCGAACCTCCTCGACATCGGCCGTTCGATCGCGACGGCTCCCTGGCTGAAACTCACGAGGACGGAGAATCGAGAATTCGTGGCGATCGACGCGCGCTCCGGGAGGCGGACCGTGATCTGGCCGAGCGAGCCGCGGGCGCTTCGCGCATTCCTCGTCGGAGCGAACCGCGCGATCGTGACCGGGAGCGACTGGACGCGCTTGGTCGACGTCTCGACCGGCGAGGTCGTCGCCGCGACGTTCGGCGGTCAGCGGCTCACCGCGGGATTACCGTCGGCGACGAAGACGAACGAGCGGTTCCTCGCGCATGAGCCGAACAGCTCGAGATGGTTCGTCGTCGACGCGTCGCGCGGCGACGTCATCGCCGGGCCGTTCGATTTCGCGTTCCCCCGATGGGTGATCGGCGGCGACGACGCGCGCTTCATCACGACCGGTTGGCGGGGATACGACTCGGACGAGAGCGTCCTGATCGACATCGAGACAAACACCGTCACGGCACTCGAGCGCGACATGGTCGGCGCCATCCGGATCGGACCGGAGCGGTTGATCTGCTGGTGGCGCGACCACCTCGACGAGATCGACGCGCAGGGACGACTCGTTCGTCGACTGCTGAGCTCGCCGAAGGAGGACGCATGAGCCGAATCGCGGTGATGAAGGCATTGATCCGAAAGGAATCGCGCGACACGCGCGCACTTCTTTGGGGCGCGGCGGCATTGTCGCTCGCGGTCGGAGTTGCGCTGCCGCTCGTGTTCGGCGCGGAGCGCGCGGCGTACGGCCTCGCGGGAACGGGCGTCCACCTGCTCACCCTGCTGTTCGCGATCGTCCTCGCGGCCGAAGTCGGCTCGGGTGACGCGTCGCCCGCGCGAAGCGAAACGATCGCGTTCCTGCCGATGCGATCGTCGACGGCATGGAGCGCGAAGCTCGTCTTCATCGCGATCGCCTCAGCCGGATTCTTCGCGTTCACGGCCGTGACGCACGGGCTGATCGCCGCCGCG
>CAZBOK010000016.1:9058-24466 GCA_964493525.1 uncultured Phycisphaeraceae bacterium
CGCCGCCGCGATGGAGCGATTCTTCACGTTCCGCCCCGGCACGGGCGCTGCCGTGCTCCGGACGGTGCATCCCTCCGAGGACGGCCGGTTCATCGCGCTCGGAGTCCTCCGACCGCAGGCGGACCCGTTCAGCGCCAGCGTGTGTGAATGGACCTGGATGCTCGACACCAGCGACGGCTCGCTCCGCGCTCTCGACCGACATCACGTCGCGCCGTCATCGTGGGTGAACTCGGATGTGCTCTGCGTGACCGGGAGACAGAACGTCCTCGCGAGCGTCCGATCGGAGTCGCGCGACGGACGGTTCTGGTGCATCGACGCGCACACCCTCGAGAAGCGCGAATCGCTCCGACCGCCGCTGCCAGAGCGGCAGTTGCTCTCGATCGACGGACTCGGTTGCCTGTGGATCGAGGACGGACGCCGGACGACGTTTCGCATCGCCGAGCCGGTCAAGTGCTTCGCGCATCACGCGCCCCGCGTGCTCGTGAGTCGCGAACCCGACCGCCTCGTCGTCCAGGATCTTCGGACGCACGACGAAATCGTGCTCGACGACACGTTCGCCCGGATCCGCGAAGTTCTGTTCAGCGCGGACGATCGACGCGTGGTCGTCGCGGGCCGCGATGGCGTTCGGGTGTTCGATTCGGCCTCGGGCGCGCGCGTCGCGTGGCCGATCCGGCAGGAGGCGATGTTGCGCGCGTGCTCCGGCGCGGAGCGGTCCTTCGTGCTGGTGACGACGCTCCGCGAGCGCGACAGCTTCGTGATCGACGCGGCGGACGGCCGCGTCGTCGTCGGGCCGATCGAAGGACTCTCGACGCTCTGGGCCGCCGGCCGCAACGGCGCGCGGTTCGTGTACCAGTCGTGGTGCGGCGGCCATCCGCGTCGCATGTTCGACCTCGACGCCGGAACCAGCGCGCTGCTCGACCCGGACGTCCAGGGCCTTCACGTCGTCGACGCCGACCACCTCTACACGTGGACGCACGAGCACATCGACGAGATCGACGCGCGTGGCAAAGTCCTCCGCCGCCTTTACCCGCGCTGACGCGCGGCCTTCCTTCGCTCGGATTCCACGTCGACGTCGTCGATCGAGCGCCAGACGTGGGCGGCGAACGGGATCGCGAGGAACGGGAGGGCGAAGCGCCACGGCGCCCAGAACTGGCCGATCGACTGCACCCCGATCACGGCGAACATCCCGCAGAGATGGAGCATCGCGATCCCCATCAGGTCGCTCGCGGCTTCCTTCGTGTAGGTCCGCGCGAAGGGTCGTTTGTTCGCCAGCATCCGCGCGATCGTGACGGACTCCGCCGTCGCGAGCGCGAGCGCCGAGATCGCGTCGACGAAGCCGTACCGACCGGTCAGCGCGCTGATCACCACCGCGCACAGGAACGCGGGGCCGATGACGAATCGTCCGAGCGCGGCGCGGATCACGCCGGCGAGGACGCGCGAGCGATCGACGATCGGCGCCGCGTCGAACGCCCACGCGGCCTCCGGCGTGTCGCTGAACTGCAGGTTGAACGCGACCGTCGGCGTGATGAACCCGCAGAAATGGATCACGATCCACCACCAGAACCTGCTGTCGGCATCCCCGCCGTGACGCGGCTGCCAGACGAACGACATCAACATGACGACGGGGAATGCGAGCTGCGGAAGCGTCCGCATCAGGAGGCCGCGCTCGCGACCCAGCAACGACAGCGCGAGCTCGACGCCAGCGAGCTCCTCGCGGTCGCGGACGAACCGGCGCGCGATCCGCGCGATCGGCGGGAGGAACGGAACGCGGCGCGCGGCCCGCGTCGATGCCGGCGCGGTCTGCGCCGCGATGAATCGATCCTTCAGCAAGCGGAATGCGACGCGGATCGCGGCGAACGGGAGGACGACCGCTAGGCCGGCGCCGATGCACGTCGTCACGTCGTGCGCCCCGGATGCGAGCGCGACGACCCGCCCGAACCACGTCGGCGGATAGAGCAGTACGGCGGCGCCGAAGCCTTCGGCGATCTTCGACGGGTCGGTCATCCGCGCCAGGACCTGCGGCCCGATCATCAGGACGATCGCGAACACGACCTGGAGCTGCGTGATGAAGCGCTTGAAGCGCTCGACCGACAGCACGCGCATCGCGATGCCGAACGAGAGGACGAGCAACGCGGTGCCGAGCATCGACGCGAGCAGCGACGCGATCGCGAACGCCGGAGCGAACGGGAACACTCCATACCGGAAGCTGCCGATCAGCAGCGTCGGGATCACGAAAGGAGCGCAGAGGACCAGGACGTCCGCGAGCACGATCGCGACGCGAGCCGCCATCGCGGTCGCATCGACGACCGGACGCGGCGCCAGCAGCGTGTCGATCGACGGGTCGAAGAGCTGCTCGCTGAGGTAGACCGCGACCGAGATCGTCCCGAGGAAGAACACCACGCTGGTGACGATCGACGTGTAGAGCGCGGGACTGCGGACCTGCGCCGCGATCAGGCCGAGCCCGACGCCGAACGCGGCGAAGAACAGGCTGGTCGCCGCCATGCCGAAGTGCCGGAACGATCCGTCCGGCGTCGGCGCGCGCCGGGCGTCGAGCGTGAGGCGCAGCTCGAGCAGAGAGCGGAACTGCGGGTAGTCGACGCCGAAACCAGCGATCGGCCGGCGCAGCGCGTCCGCGACGCGGAGCAGCGTGCGCGTCGTCCACGGCGGCGGCTTCGCGCGCGGGCGATGCGCGATGTGCGCGGTCGCGTCGGCCGGTTCGTCGGGGGGCATCGATCAACCGTCCAGCGCATCGAGCACGCGCGCGGCTTGCTCGCCCTCGTCCCCGCCGCCGGTCACCTTGCGGACGACCTGCTCGAGCGATGCTTCCGACGTGCGCGCTGCCAGCTCGTCGAACGAGCCCTGCGCGACGATCGCGCCCTGCTTCAGGATCGCGATGCGGTCGCACACGCGCTCGACCACGTCCATCACGTGCGAGCAGTAGAAGACCGTCCCGCCCGACGCGGCGAACCCCTTGATCAGCTCCTTCATCACGATCACCGAGTGGACGTCGAGCCCGGACAGCGGCTCGTCGAGGAAGAGGATCTGCGGGCGATGCAGGAGCGCCGACGCGAGGAGCACCTTCTGCCGCATGCCCTTCGACAACGTCGAGATCCTCCCGTGCGCGCGCGCGTGAAGCTCGAACGCCACGAGCAGCCGCTCCGCGCGCCGCGCGATCACCGCGTCGTCCAGGTGGTGCAGGCGGCCGGCGAACGTGAGGTATTCGGTGGGAGTCAGCACGTCGTAGAGGGACGCGTTCTCCGGCACGTAGCCGATGCGCGACTTCACCTCGATCGGTTCGAGCGCCGGGTCGAACCCCGCGACGCGCACGCTGCCTTCGAACCCCGGCAGCATCCCCGCGAGGATCTTCACGGTCGTGCTCTTCCCCGCGCCGTTCGGGCCGATGTATCCGAACACCTGGCGCGGCAGCACTTCGAAGTCGACGCCCGCGAGGACCTCCGTCCCGCCGAAGCGCTTGCGCAATCCCTTCACGACGATCGCCGGTTCCATCCCGCTCTCCCTCGGACCGCGCCCCGCTCACGGCAGTCGGAACAGTTTCCTCGCGTTCGCCGTCGTCGCGCGGCGGCAGTCCGCTTCGCTCACTCGGTGCAGCTCGGCGAGCTTCTTCGCCGTCGCCGCGACGAACGCGGGCTCGCAGCGCTTGCCGCGCCACGGCAGCGGCGCGAGGAACGGCGCATCGGTCTCGACGAGGGTCGACGCGAGCGGCACCGAGCGCGCGGCCTCGCGCACGTTCTCGCCGTTCGGGAACGTGAGGATCCCGCTGAACGAGATGTAGAAGCCGCACGCGCGGTAGCGCTCCGCGTGCGCCGCGTCGCCGGTGTAGCAGTGGATCACGCCGCGCACGCCGCCGCGCGCGCACTCGCGCTCGAGGATCGTCGCGACGTCGTCGTAGCAGGCGACCGACCCGGTCTTGTCGCGGATGTGCACGATCACCGGGAGATCGAACTTCCGCGCGAGGCCGATCTGCCGCTCGAACGCGACGTGCTGCCGCTCCTTCACCACCTCGTCGCGGTAGTAGTCGAGCCCGGTTTCACCAACGCCGAAGAACGCGCCGTTCGCGCGATCCGCGAGCAGCGCTTCGATCTCGCTCAGCGCGCCGTCCAGGTCGTCGGGGACATCGTTCGGGTGGATGCCCGCGGTCGGAAAGAGTCCGTCGACGCCGCGGCACAGCTCGCGCGCGCGCCGCGCGGTCGAGGGATCGGTCGCCACGACGACCGCCTGCGCCACGCCTTCCGCGCGCATCCGATGCAGCACGCCGTCGCGGTCGGGGTCGAACGAGTTCCAGGTGAGGTGACAGTGGCTGTCGACGAGCGGCGGCAGCGATGCGTCGGGCATGCGCGGATCTTACGCAGTCCGCGCGACGCGACGCGCGTCACGTCGCGCACTGCGTCGAGCGGCGGTGCGCCCAGCGGATGGCGATCGCGAGGAACAGCACGAGGCCGAGCATCGACCCGAACAGCTCGAAGCGGCTGCCGCCGCCGCGCACCGCCCACGAGTCGTACGCGCCGTGCGACGCGATCGCGCCGATCGCTCCCGCCGCCGCCCACGTCCAGCGCAGTTTGCACCAGCGCAGGCGAGCGAGCCCGACGAACAGTCCGAACCCGCCGCTGAACGCGACGTGCGCGAGCGTCGCGGTGAACCCGCGCGTGAGAGCGAGATTCGGGTCGCCGGTCGCCCACACGAAGAACGCGTTCTCGATCGCCGCGAAGCCGAGCCCCGCCGCCGCGCCATAGACGACGCCGTCGAGCGGCTCGTCCCACTCGGCGGTCCACAGCGCGCCGAGTGCGAACGCTGCGAACTTCAGCGTCTCTTCGACGGCCGCCGTCACGACGAACGCATCGAGCAGACGCTCGGGCGCCCCCGCGCCGTGCGCGAGCACGAACGCTTCGATCCGCGGGCGCAGCCACACGGTCGCGAGCGCCGCGACCGCGCCGAGGAAGAACACCGCGACGACGACGTGCAACGGTTCCGGCTCGCAGCGGTCCTTGCGACGGATCCACCACAGCCAGCCGAGCGCCGGCAGCGAACCGAGCATCAAGTCGGCGCCGCTCAGCATCACTTCTGCTCGGCGAGGTTTTCCGAAACGGTCGCGTCCTTCAAGCGCGGGGTGATCGCGATGAAGATCTTCGTGCGGCGCGTCTCGGAATCATCGACGCGGAACAGCGCGCCGACCCACGGGATGTCCTTCAGCAGCGGGATGCCGCTCTGACGGTCGACGTGCGAAGTGCGATCGACTCCCGCGATCACGAGGCTCTTGCCCGCGACCGTGTTCAACAGCGAGTTCATGTGACGCTCGGAGACCAGCGGGATGTGCGTCTCCGGGCTGACCCCCGCCACGCTGTTCACCTGCACCGCGACCTGCAGCGTCACGCTCTCGGAACCGATGAACGGCAGGATCTCCACGCGCACGCCTTCGAACGTCAACTGCTCGTTGCGCGCGTTCTGCGCGTTGGTCGCGCCGACGTCGGTCTGCAGGCTCGCGAACGGGAGCGGCGTGATCGATTCGATCACCGCCGGCTGGCCCGTCGCCGTGCCGCGCGCGCCGCCGCCGCTCACCGCGCCGGGAAGGTCCTCGCTGTTCACCATCGTGATGCGCGACGCCGTCAGCACGCTGCCGTGACCCTGCGTGACGGTGTAGTTCAAGAACTCGATCAGCGCCTCGGCGTCGAGCCGCAGGATCGTCTGATACGCGTCGTGTCCGTCGTTGAAGAACGAGCTGCCCGACTCCGACGTGTAGGTGAAGCCGCCGGTGAGGCTGCGCTTCCACGCGTCCCAGTCGAGACCGAGCGTGCTGCCGTCGGTGACGTCGACCTCGTAGATCGTGCACTCGATCTCGACCTGCAGCGGCGGCTGGTCGAACTTGTCGAGGATCTCCTTGTCGAACCCGATGTTCGTCGGGTTGTCGTAGAGGAAGATCGAGTTGGTCGAGTCGTCGGCGAACGGCGTGTAATAGAGGAGGCCGACGTTGGAGAGCGAAGTCTCCTTCAGGATCGCGACGAGCTCGGAAGCGGTGCGGTGCTTGCAGACGTATCGGAGGTAGCCCGGGCCGTCACCGAAGTCCTTTCCCGTGGAGTCGTCATATGTGAACCCGGGCCGATCACACTTTCGAACCAGATCCTCGAGCCCGGGCATCATGAAGTCGGGAGCGGTCACGAAGAGGTACTCAACCTTCCCTTGCTCGTCCTCGACGTCGTCGGCCGCCATCACCTCGCACGTACCGCCCTCGAACGAGAGCATTTTCAACAGGTAGGTTTGCAGCTCGATCGCCTCGCAGTGCCGCACCTCGAACACTCGACCGAGGTAGTCGTTCTTCGCCAGGCCGGGCGCGGTGCGCGTGAGGTCGTTTGTCGAGCGATTCAGATTGTCGATCGTGTCCAGGTAGTACCGCGGCACCTGAGAGATTCGCGCTTTGTCGGCCGGCTCCACTGCGAGCTGCGGAGGAGCTTCCTTCTTCCTCACCGTGGTCACTGGAAGGTCGCTCTGCGCGAGCGCCGTCGCGGAACAGAGCGTCGAAAGCGCGAACACGAGCAACCGGCCGGTTTCCGTCATCGCAGTCTCTCCCCCGATCTCTTCGTCCGTCGCTGTCGCGAAACTTGACGCGTTCGCGGGATTCGTTCGCTGCCCGGGCGGCGCGGCCGACACTCGATCGATCCGTGCACTCTTCTCGTCTCGGACCGCGGCCCGGGACGTCGGTTCACGCCGCCGACGCGCGGGCTGATACCCTCGTCGCATGCGAATCGCCGGCATCGTGCTCGCCGGCGGCAGGAGCCGCCGCATGGGACAGGAGAAAGCAGCGCTCGCGTTCCACGACGCGACGATGCTCGAGCGCGTCCTCGCCGCGCTGCGGCCGATCGCGGCGCCGCTCGTCGTCGTGGGCGCCGCCGATCGTCCGCTCGCGCCGTTGCCGGACGGAGTCCGATCGACGTCCGATCGATCCGCCGACGTCGGCCCGCTCGAGGGGCTGCGCGCCGGGCTCGCGGCGGTCGGAGGCGACGCCGACGTCGCGTTCGTCGCGGCGGTCGACCTGCCGCTCCTGTCGACCGCGTTCGCGCGGCGGGTGATCGATCGAATCGGCTCGCACGATGCTGCGGTGCCGCGCACGCGGGACGGCATCCATCCGCTCGCGGCGTGCTACCGAACGCGGATCGTTCCGACGATCGAGCATGTCCTGTTCGACGGCAAGCGCGCGATGAGCGACCTGCTCGACCGCATCGATTGCGGGTTCGTCGAGGCAGACGATCTGACGGACGTTGACGCCGAACTCCGCTCGCTCGTGAACGTCAACACACCGGAAGACCTCGCGCGCGCGCTCGCGGCGGCGGCCTCCGGCGCCGCGAAGGACCGGCGATGACGCGGGGGTTCAAAGGACTGCCCGCGCAGCGCATCGGCTGGAAGCCCGGCGTCGCGCTCTTCAAGCGGTTCTGGGTCTACGTGCGCCCCGACCGGCGCTTCGCGTGGCTCCTGTTCGCGCTGCTCTTGCTCGCGATCCCGGGCAGCGTCGCCTCGCCGCTGTTGATCCGCCAAGTGTTCGACGAAGCGATCCCCGGCGCGAACGCGGATCTGTTGATCGAGCTCGCGATCGGCGTCGCCTGTCTGACGGTCGCGTCGCAAGCGTTCCGCTACATCGCCGGTGTCGTCGCCACCGGGATGCAGATGCGCATGCGGTACCGATTGTCGCGCAGCCTGTTCGCGCACGTGCTGCACCTGCCGCTCAAGTACTTCCACGCCACCGAGACCGGTTACGTGATGGCGCGCATCCGCGAGGACGTCGGCTCGCTCGACGCGTTGACGATCGACTCGCTCGTCTCGCTCCTCGTCGACGTGCTGCGCGCCGCGCTCTTCTTCGGCATCCTCCTCTCGATCGACGCCGGGCTCGCGACGGCGGGCCTCATCCTCCTCGCGGTCGTGTTCGCGTGCGTGCTCACGACGTCGAAGGCGCTCCGCGCGCGCAGCGTCGCCGCGCAGGAAGCGAGCGCGCTGACGAGCACGTCACTGCACCAGTCGTTGACCGGGATCCCGACGGTGCGCACGACGGCGCAGGAGCAGGCCGAGAAGCACCGCTACGCCCGCGTGCAGCGCGACGCGGTGCGCGCCGCGTACCGCCGCGATTTCCTGCATTCGACCGTCCACAGCGCGGTCGGGCTCGCGACGTCGCTCGGCATCTACCTGATCCTGATGTACGGCGCGTGGCGCATCATCGAGACCAAGTCGACGGTCGGGACGTTGTTCGCGTTCTCGATCTACCTCACGTCGCTCGGCGCCGCGATCTCGTCGATCATGAGCATGAACCCCGCCATCCAGCGCGCGCTCGCGTCGCTGCAGCGGATCTTCGCGTTGCAGGACGAGGCGCAGGAAGCGACGCCGGAGCTCGACGAGGCTGCGGTCGAGACCGACTACCAAGTCGAGGGTCGGGTCGAGTTCGACCGCGTGTCGTTCACCTACGGCGACGGCACCGTCGCTCTCGCGGACGTCTCGCTCGCGGTCGAGCCCGGCGAAGTGATCGCGCTGGTCGGCCGCAGCGGCGCCGGCAAGTCGACGCTCGTGCACATGATCCCGCGGCTCTATGACCCGACGAACGGGGAGATCCGCATCGACGGCGTGCGCGCGCAGGATCATCCGCTGCGGTTGCTCCGCCGGCGCATCGGCGTCGTCCCGCAGGACGTTTTCCTCTTCAACCGCACCGTGAAGGAGAACATCGCCTACGCGACGCCGAACGCGACCGAGGACGAGATCGTCGCCGCGGCGAAGGCGGCGCACGCGGACGAGTTCATCCGACGGTTGAAGGACGGCTACTCGACGCTCGTGGGCGAACGCGGCGTCAAGCTCTCGGGCGGCGAGAAGCAGCGCATCGCGATCGCTCGCGAGATCCTGCGCAACCCCGCGATCCTCATCCTCGACGAGGCGACGTCGTCACTCGACTCCGAGAGCGAGGCGCTGATCCAGGACGCCATCGAGCGGTTGAAGAAGGACCGCACCTGCTTCGTCATCGCGCATCGGCTCTCGACGGTGCAGGACGCCGATCGCATCGTCGTCGTCGAGCGCGGGCGCATCGTCGAAGTCGGCCGCCACGCCGAGCTGCTCGAGCGTGACGGCATCTACCGCAAGCTGCACGCGACGCAGTTCGGGACGGAGGACGTCCTGACGTGACGACGCTCGCCCGGCTCGAGCGCGAGATCGTCCGCTGCCGCGAATGCCCGCGCCTCGTGAAGTGGCGCGAGGAGGTCGCCGCGACGAAACGCGCGGCGTTCCGCGACCACGACTACTGGGGGAAGCCGGTGCCCGGGTTCGGCGACGCAAGTGCCGGCCTCATCGTGCTCGGCCTCGCGCCCGCGGCGCACGGCGCGAACCGCACCGGCCGCGTGTTCACCGGCGACGAATCGGGACGCTGGCTCTATCGCGCGCTGTTCCGGGCGGGCTTCGCGAACCAGGCGACGTCGATCGCGCGCGACGACGGCCTCGCGCTGAAGGACGCGTGGGTCACGGCGACGGTGCGCTGCGCGCCGCCCGGCAACAAGCCGCTGCCGGCCGAGGAGGACCGCTGCGCGCGGTACCTCGCGCGGGAAGTCGAACTGTTCACGCGCGGCGGCGGAGCGCGCGTGATCGTCTGCCTCGGCGGGATCGCGTTCGACGCGGCGCTCGCGCTGTGCGCCGATCGCGGCGCGACGATCCCGCGCCCGAAGCCGCGCTTCGCGCACGGCGCCGAAGTCATCTTCGGAACGCCCCACCCGACGCTGCTCGCTTCCTATCATCCGAGCCAACAGAACACCTTCACGCGGCGACTGACCGAGCCGATGCTCGACCGCGTGTTCACCCGAGCGCGAGAACTCCTCCGCCGGAGCCGGGAGCAGAGACCGTGAATCGACCGACCCTTTTCGCTTTCGCCCTGGTCTCGATGTTCGCGGCGCCCGCGCTCCGCGCCGGAGACGCGCTCGGCGCCGCGACGATCAAGAAGATCGACGCGATGTGCGAGCCCCTCGTCGACGCGAAGTACGCGGTCGGCTTCGTGGTCGGGACGCTGAAGGACGGGCAGACCTGGACCAAGGGCTACGGTGAGTTCGAGAAGGGCAAAGGCGTCGCACCCGACGCCGACACGCTGTTCGAGATCGGATCGATCAGCAAGACGTTCACCGGGCTGCTGCTCGCGGACGCGGTGCAGCGCAAGCTGTGCACGTTCGACGAGCCGATGTCGAAGCTGCTCCCGCCGGAAGCGAAGTGGACCGACGACGACCCGCCGATCCTGCTCAAGCACCTGACGACGCACTCGTCGGGGCTGCCGCGCATGCCGACGAACTTCGCTCCGAAGGACCCGGACGATCCGTACGCCGATTACGACGACGCGCACCTCTACGCGTTCCTCGCCGGCGTCGCCGACTCGCCGCTGCCGCGCGCGCCGGGCGACCAGTACGAGTACAGCAACCTCGCCGTGGGTCTGCTCGGCCAGCTCATGGTCCGCGCGAACGGCGCGAAGAACTACGAGCAGCTCCTGCACGACCGCATCACCGGCCCGCTCGGTCTGCACGACACGATGATCACGATCCCGAAGGAGCTCGAGGCCCGCTTCACTCCGTCGTACGACGCCGATCTCCGCCTCGTGCATCACTGGACGCTGAACGCGCTGTCCGGCGCCGGCGCGATCCGTTCCACGGTGAACGATCTCCTGAAGTTCGCGCGTCTGCAGATCGACCCGAGCGGCACGCCGCTCGAGGACGCGATCGACGCATCGCACACGATCCTCTACCCGCTTCCGAAGCCGAACCCGTCGGCGAAGGGCGTCGCGTGCGGATGGCACGTCAGCTCGATCGACGCGCTGTGGCACAACGGGCAGGTCGGCGGTCACCACGGTTTCGTCGCGTTCGATCCGAAGCGTCGGGTCGCCGCGGTGATCCTGTGCAACTCCGCGTGCCCGCAGATCGACGGCCTCGCCGACGCGATCTTCCTCTCGCTGATGGGAATGGAGAAGGCGCCGCCGCCGATCCAGATCCCCGTGCCCGTCGACCGCAAAGTGCTCGAGCGATACGTCGGCACCTACAAGCTGAACCTCCTCGCGAAGTTCACGATCGGCCTCGACGAGGAAGGTCTCACCGCGCAGCTCACCGGTCAGCCGGCGTTCCACGTGTTCGCGCAGAGCCAGACGAAGTTCGCCTACCGCGTCGTCGACGCGACGATCGACTTCGAAGTCGACGCGAACGGCGAGACGAAGGCGCTCGTGCTGCACCAGAACGGAGCGGATCAGCGCGCCGAGAAGGAGTGAGCGCGGTCGCGGCAACCCGGCTTCGTCGTCGGCCGGCGCCCGTCACGGAGTGATCGTGTTCGACCCGCCGCCGGCGTCGATGTCGGTCGAGCCGGACACCGTCGTTCCCGTCGTGTCGATGACGTCGTCGCCCGACCCGGTGTGGATCGCGAGCGACGCGAGCAGCGTCGAATCGAGGAACGTCACCTGGTTCGCGCCGCCGGCGAGGAGCACCTCGACGCCCGCATCGCAGGTCAGCGTGTACAGCTCGACGACATCCGACTTCTGCTTGCCGACGATCTGCAGCGCGTCGACGTGCGAGTTCTGACCGAACACCTGGTTCACGCCCTTGCCGAGCTCGATGCGCGTCGGTCCCGTGATCGAGTCGCCGGTCAGCTCGAAGTCGTCGTCGTTCCGACCGGGAGCGCCGACGTTGTAGGTGAGGCTGCCGCCGGCGCTGCAGTTGCGCACGCGGAAGTCGTTGTCGCCGTCCTCCGCGAGCAGCTCGATCGCGCCGACGTCGAGCGACGCAGCGCCGGGGCCGAGCTGGAACTTCACGTTGCCGTGGACGTGCGCGCCGCCGAAGTCGACGGCATCGTCTCTCGACCCGGCGTGGATCGACGCGTCGCCCATCACTTCGAGCTGCGTGCCGATCACGGTCACGTCGAGTTGCCCCGTGCCGCCGTCGATCACGAGCTTGCCGCCGATCACGAGCGGCGACGACGACGAGACCGCGACGGCGTCATCGCCCGGCCCGCAGACGAACTTGATTCCGCCCGTTGTCGCGACGTCGCCGACCCAGAGAAAGTCGTCGCCGCTGTCCCCGATCATCGTGATCTTCCCCGCGACGCTCGCGTCGTGAATGCCCGCGTGATCACTGCCGCCGCCGAGGTCGATCTTCACGTCGCCGGTGACGCCCGACACGACGATCGCGACGGACGATCCGTTCCCGCGCGTTCCCTCGAGCGGCAGGATCCGGAACTGCCCCGGACCGAGACCGACCTGGTCGAGCTGGATGCCTTCGTCGTGCGCGGTCCCGGTGATCTTCAGCTTGCCGCCCGAGACCTTGGCGGTCGCCTTGCCGATCGCGCTGTGCGCGCGTGCGGGGACGAGGATCGCAGTAATCGCGACGGTTGCAGCGACGAGGATGCGGTCGAGCATGGCTCACCTCCGCGTTCCCGAACGGGGCGGCCGGTGAGAACCCGACGGGAATTCACTCGGTGATCTTGCGGTACCACTCCGGCCGGCGGTGGGCGATGCGATCGAGCTCGTACTCGCCGCGCTGGTAGACCACGCGGTTCGCGTCGCTCGCGGCGAGATCGAGCTCCGCGCGGATCGTCTCGCGTCCGGCGCCGGCGCACGCGAGCTCCTTGCCCGCGGAGTCGACGATGCGCGAGCAGCCGCGGAAGAGGAAGCCGGCCTCCTCGCCGACGCGATCCGCGGTGACGATCGCGACGTGATTCTCCTGCGCGCGCACGAACGGCGCGTGCTCGGACGACACCGCCGCGGCCATCGGCCAGTTGGTCGGAACGCAGATCACTTGCGCGCCGGAGAGCTTGAGCACGCGCGCTGCTTCGGGGAACGAGAGGTCGTAGCAGATGAGGATCCCGATCCTGCCGACCGGCGTCGCGAACACCGGGAAGCCGCGATCACCGCGGTCGGCGAATCGATCGAGGCCGATGAACGGCAGGTGCATCTTGCGGTAGACGCCGACGACGCCGTCGCCCGCGACGAGCGCCGCGGAGTTGAACAACCGCTCGCCGTCGCGCTCGACGAACCCGACGATCGCGAGGCATCGCGCGGCGCGGCACGCTTCGGCCATGCGCGCGATCTCCGCGCCGTCCTCGGCGACGGCGGAACGCGCCGCCTCCGCGCGCGACTCGAAGCCGTAGCCGGACAGCGCGCATTCGGGGAACACGACGAGATCGGCCCCGGCGTCGCGGATGCCCGCGACGATCGCGCCTTGGTTCGCGGCGATGTCGCCGAGCTTCGGGTCGGTCTGGACGACGGCGATCTTGCGGCTGGTGTTCATCGGTTCACGTCCATCGGAAGATCTTGAGCGCGACGGCGAACGAGACGACGCCCCACGCGAGCAGCACCGCGCATCCGCCGACCAGCGCGCCGAGCCCTGCGCCGTCGTTGATCACGGCGCGCAGTCCGTCGTTCAGCGCCGTGAGCGGCAGCGCGCCGATCACCGGCTTCATCCAGCTCGGGAAGCGATCGGCCGAGAAGAACACGCCCGACAGGAGGAACATCGGCAGCGTGGCGAGATTGCACCAGCCGTTCCCCGTCTGCGGATTCTGCGAGCGCGCGCCGGTCAAGAGGCCGAGTCCGCCGAACGCGAGCGCGGAGAGGAAGACGAGCAGCACGAATCCGACCCAGCTCCCCGTGACGCGCATGCCGAACACGAGCGCGCCGACGACGAGTAGCGCAGCGGCCTCGGCGAACGAGATCAGCACGCGCCACGAGAGGTAGCCGAGGAGCAGGTGGCTGCGGCGCATCGGCGTCGCCGCGAGGCGCTTCAGCAGCTTGCGCGTGCGCATCAGGATCAGCGAGTAGCCGACGCCCCACACGCCGCCGTTCAAGAGCGTGAAGCCGATCAGGCCCGGCACCAGGAAGTCGACGTAGCGGCGGCCGCGTGTCGTCTCGTGCTCCACGTTCGTCGCGACGTGAACGGAGATCGGGTTGCTCTGTTCGAGCGCGTCGCGCAGAGCGCGCGACGCGAGCGCGCCGATCGGTTGGCTGTCGTCGACCAGCACGCGCGTCGTCCGCACGTCGGCCGTCGGCCACGCGACGAGCGCGGCGCGGCCGCGGCGCAGCCGGGCGCGCGCATCGTCTTCGTCGGTGATGGCCGCGTCGAATCCGCCCGCCGCGTCGAGCGCCGACTTCAGGCGCGCGTCGCCGTCGCCGCGGACGATCGCGACGTGCGTCGCTTCGACACCTTGCTCGCGGAACGCGAGAGCGAGCCCGAACGCGAGCACGATCGGGAAGCCGAACGTCCAGAACAGCACGCCCGGCTCGCGCCAGAACTCGCGGACGCGGCCGAGGAACAGGAAGAAGATCGGGTGCTCAGTGGTGCGGGCCACCGCGTTCCTCCTGTTCGATCGCTTCGAACGTGCGTCCCGCGCGCGCGAGGAACACGTCCTCCAGCGTCGCGTGGCGCGTCGCGAGTCGCACCAGCGGGCGTGCGTTCGATTCCAGTCGATCGAGCACCGCCGGCACCGCCGCGTGGACCTGCGTCACCGACAAGAGCAACCCCGCGCCGTGCGCGCGACAGGTCACCACGCCCGGCAGCGTCGCGAACTCCGTCGCGTCGAGCGGCCGGTCGCTCTCGATCTCGATCACTTCGCCCGCGCCCAGTCCCGCGATCAGCGCGCGCGGCGTGTCGTCGGCGATGATCTTCCCCTTGTTCATGATCGCCACGCGGTCGCAGAGCAGCTCCGCTTCCTCCATGTAATGCGTCGTCAGCACTACCGTGCGTCCCTGTTCCTTCAGCCGCTGCACGACGTCCCACACCGCGCGGCGCGCCGTCGGATCGAGCCCCGTCGTCGGTTCATCCAGGAACACGAGCTCCGGATCCGACACCAGCGCGCACGCCAGCGCGACGCGCTGCTTCTGTCCGCCCGACAAGTGCTCGAGCCACGTGTCCGCCTTCTCGCGCAGTCCGACCGCGTCGATCGTCTCCCCCACGTCGCGCGGCCGCGGATAGAAGGAACGGAACGTCGCGACCGTCTCGCGCACCGTGTACTTCTCGTAGAGGCGCGTCTCCTGCAGTTGGATCCCGATGCGCGCGCGGATCTCCGCGCCCCGCTTCGCGAAGTCGAGTCCCAGGATCGTCACGTCGCCCGACGTCGGTCGCTGCAGCCCCTCGAGGATCTCGACCGTCGTCGTCTTTCCCGCGCCGTTCGGGCCGAGCAACCCGAAGCACTGCCCGCGCGGGATCTCCATGTCGACGCCGTCGACGGCGCGGACGGAGCCGAACGTCTTCACCAAGTTGCGCACTTGGATCGCGGGGTCCATCGGGACACCTTATCGAGATGCAGCTCGCGCTGGCGGCGGGACGCTGGCGCTGGGCTTTTTCTGCGACTGCGTCGCGCGCGTCCGGCTGGCGCCGGGCTTTACTGCGACTGCGTCGCTGGCATGCGGCTGGCGCCGCTGGC
>CAZBOK010000017.1:0-24276 GCA_964493525.1 uncultured Phycisphaeraceae bacterium
TGTACTCGAGGTAGTAGGCGTAGTCGTCCGCGGGGAGCAGCGGGTTCACGCACGCGACGACGGCGCCGATCTTCACCGTCGCGAACCAGCTCGCGACGAACTCCGGCCCGTCGCCGAGCGCGAGCAGCACGCGCTGCTCGGGAAGGACGCCGAGATCGAGCAGCGCGTTGCCGACGCGGTTCACCTGCGCGCAGACCTGCGCGAACGTCGCGGACGACTCGTTGCCGTTCCGATCGCGCGCGACGATCGCGACGCGGTCGCCGCGTCCCGCGTCGAGGTTGTGCTCGAGGAAGTACGAGACGAGGTTGAAGCGATCGGGCGGCGAGAAGGTCACGCGCTCCGCTCCATCAGTAGGTCGTCTTGGTCCCGAGGTGCGCCTCGTACGCCTTCGTGTCGAGGATCGTGCGGATCGCGTCGACCGCGGCGTCGAGCTCGGCGTCGGTGTTGTAGAAGTGCGCCGACACGCGGATGCCCGCGCCCGGCCGATAGTCGCACAGGATCTCGCGGCGGTTCAGCTCCTTCGTCACCGCCTTGCCGTGCGGGACGTCGATCGCGATCGTCCCGCCGCGCTGCTCGGCGCGCTCCGGCGTCTTCACCGCGAGGCCCTTCGACCGGCAGCGCTCGATCAACCGCGCGGTCTGCCGCATCGAGTTCGCGCGGATCCGGTCCACGCCGATCGCCTTCACGATCTCGTATCCGCTCTGCGCCGCGTACAGCGCCGGGATCGCCGGCGAGCCGTGCAGGAAGCGGCGGATGCCGTCGGCGTAGCGGATCGCTCCGGTCTCGAACGCGAACGGCTCGGCGTGCGCGCTCCATCCGGTCGCCTTCGGCTCGAGCTTCCGTTGCAGATCGGGCCGGACGTAGAGGTATCCGGCGCCCGGGCCGCCGCACAGCCACTTGACCGATCCGCCGACGATGAAGTCGACGTCCAATTTCTTCCCGCAGATCGGCACCGTGCCGGCCGATTGGTAGGTGTCGAGGACGACGAGCGCGCCGACCGCGTGTGCCCGCGCGACGATCGCCGCCGCGTCCTGGATGAAAGCGGAGCGGAACAGCACGTGGGAGATCGGCACCAACAGCGTGCGCTCGTCGATCGCCGCCAGGAGATCCTCGAGCTCGACGCCGATCCCGTCCTTGCTCTTCACCATCGTGATCTCGGCGCCGGCGCGGCGCTGGGCCTCGTTCACGTACATCACGGACGGGAAGTTCATGTCCGTGTACACGATTCGATTGCGCGGCGCGCGGATGTCGAAGCACGAGAGGATCAGCGCCATCGCGACGGAGACGTTCTGGTGCATCACCACGTTGCCCGGATCGACGCCGAGGATCGGCGCGAGCAGGTCGGGCAGCGTGACGGGCATCTCCCACCAGGAGTCTTCCCACGCGCGGATGCCGCGGCGGTTCCAGAGGTCGGCGTACTCGCGCAAGCGGTCGAACGTGCCGCGCGGCATCGCGCCGAGCGAGTGGGAGATGAGATGGGTGCACGTCTCGAGGATCGGGAACTCGGCGCGCCACCGCAGCAGGTCGTCCATCAGCCGTCCTCGGCCGCGCCACGCGCGCTTCGCGGGTCGCGGGCGAGCAGCCTACCAGCATGCGGTCCCGGCCTTCGCGTTGACCGTGCGGAGGTGCCGGCGATAGCATCGCCGCCCCTGCCCGGACCCTCGTTCGCCCCGCTCGTCTCACCCGGAGGAAGTCGGATGTCCTCGACCTCGCGCGTCACGCGCAATGCCTTGCTCGCCGTCGGCCTCGGTCTCATCGCTTCGCTCGCGAACGCCGCGACGCCGCTCTCGACGGTGCGCGTCGTGAGCGGTCTCACGAAGCCGGTCTGGGTCGGCTCGCCGCCGGGCGACAACCATCGCCTGTTCGTCGTCGAGCAGAAGGTGACGCCGGCGTCGACCGGACGCATCCGCATCGTCAAGGACGGCGTGCTGCTGCCGGCGGCGTTCCTCTCGGTCACCGGCAACTCGACCGGCAATGAGCAGGGTTTGCTCGGCATCTGCTTCGATCCGAACTTCATGACGAACGGCGCGATGTTCATCAGCGCCAACAAGGCCGGCGGACAAGGCACGACGCAGATCGATCGCGTCACGGTCTCCGATCCGAACGCCGACGTCGCGTCGGTCGTGTCGACGTTCAACCTCCTCACGCTGCCGCAGCCGGCGACGAACCACAACGGCGGCGGGATCGCGATCGGCCCCGACGGCGCGTTGTGGGTGCCGCTCGGCGACGGTGGCTCGCAGAACGATCCGAACTGCAACGCGCAGAACGGCTCGCTCCTGTTCGGCAAGATCCTCCGCCTCGATCCTGTGACCGGCGGCGCCGCCGCGGGCAACCCGGCGCTCCCCGGCTTCGACGCGCGCATCTGGTCCTACGGCATGCGTAACCCGTGGCGCTGGTCGTTCGACCGCGCGAACGGCGACCTCTATGTCGGCGACGTCGGACAGGACGCGTTCGAGGAGATCGACTATGTCGCGGCGCCGAGCGCCGGCGGCATCAACTTCGGTTGGAAGGTGATGGAGGCGAACGCCTGTGGTCCGGGAACCAGCTCGTGCGCACCGGGCCAGCCGCTCTGCAACGATCCGTCCTACGTCGGTCCGGTGCACACCTGGGCGCAGGCCGGCACCGGCGCGTGCGCGATCATCGGCGGGTACGTCTACCGCGGCTGCGCGATCCCCGACCTGCAGGGCACCTACTTCTTCGCCGACAACTGCAACAACCAGATCTGGTCGTTCAAGATGGTGAACGGCGTGAAGACGGCGCTGACGAATCGCACCGCCGAGCTGGTGCCGTCGACGCCGGGCACTTCGATCACCAGCATCTCGTCGTTCGGCGAGGACAACCACGGCGAGGTGTACATCTGCGACCTGAACGGCGGCGAGATCTTCAAGATCGTGCCGAACCCGTCGGTGCCGGCGCCTTCCGCGGATCTCGGCAGCGGCAAGGTCGGCGGCAACGGCAAGAAGCCGCTGCTCTCGACGTGCGGTCTGCTCTCGATCGGCGAGAGCTGCGAAGTCGACCTCGAGGACGCGCCGGCGAACCGGCTGTCGCTCCTGCTCGCGTCGCTCTCGCAGTCGCCGGTCCCGGCGTTCGGCGGGACGTTCGTTCCCGGCGCGCCGCTCGTGTGCGTCGCCGTGTTGAACACGGATGCCAACGGCCGCATCGATCTCGCAGTCGGCGGCGGCAGCGGGCCGGTCACGTTCTATGCGCAGTACCTGATCGACGACCCGGGCGCGACCGCCGGCGTCGGGATGTCGAACGCGCTCAAGATCGACTTCCAGCCGTGAGCCGCTGACGCGCGGCGCGCGCGGTCAGGTCAGCTCGACCTTCTCCAGGTAGTTCGGAGCGGCGACGTCCCAGCCGAGCTCCGCGCGCACGCGCTTGCCGAACGACTCGAGCGAGTCCGGCTCGCCGTGCACGAGGAACGCCTTCTTCGGTTTCGTCGGCGCGGTCTTCAACCAGCGGACCACCTCGCCGCAGTCGCCGTGCGCCGACAGCCCGTGGATCGCGGCGACGCGCGCGGCGACGGCGACGTCCTGCCCGTGAATGCGGATGTACTTCGCGCCGTCCTGCAGTTGGCGGCCGCGCGTGCCGACGGCCTGGTACCCGACGAGCAGGACGAGGTTCTCCCCGTACGGCAGGCGCCGCTTCAGGTGGTGCAGCACGCGGCCGCCGCTCGCCATCCCGTTCGCGGAGACGATGATCGCCGGCCCGCGCATCTGGTTCAGGCGTTTCGACTCGTCGACGGTGCGCGTGATGTGAATGTTCGGCGTGCGGATCGGGCAGGCGGCGCCGTCCTTCAACAGATCGATCGCAAGGTTGTGATCGGCGCCGAACCGGCAGTAGAGGTCGACCGCGTCGGTCGCGAGCGGGCTGTCGAGGTAGACCGGGACGCTCGGGAGCCGGTGCTGATCCATCAGCTTGCGCAGGTGGTACAGCACGAGCGTCGTGCGTCCCACCGCGAACGCGGGGATCACGACGACGCCGCCGGCCGCGAGCGCGGGAGCGATCGCCCCGGCGAGCTGGTCCTCGACCGGCGCGAAGTCCTCGACGCGGTCGCCGTAGGTCGACTCGACCAGGATGTAGTCGAAGTTCGCCGGCAGCGGCGCGGGCGGAACCATCACCGCGCTGTCGTACCCGCCGAGGTCGCCGGAGAAGATCACGCGCCGTCCCTCCGCGACGACCTCGACGAACGCGGCGCCGAGGATGTGGCCGGTCGGGCGGAACGAGATGGTGATGCCGCGCGCAGCCTCGATCGTCGTTTCGTACTCGACAGTCCGGAACAGTCGCAGTGCGCGCTCGGCGTCGGCGACGGTGTAGAGCGGCAGCGCAGGGCGATGGTTCGTGTACTGCTCGCGGTTCGCGTACTCCGCCTCTTCCTCCTGCAGCCGCGCCGCGTCCGGGAGCATCAGATCGGCGAGCTCCTTCGTCGCGGGCGTGCAGTAGACCGGTCCCGCGAAGCCCTGGTGCACAAGCCGCGGCAGGTAGCCGATGTGATCGATGTGACCGTGCGTCAGGACGACGGTCTCGATCGCGCGCGGACCGATCGGCAGCGGCGCCCAATTGCGGTCGCGCAGCGCCCGCGCGCCTTGGAAGAGCCCCGCGTCGACGAGCACCTGCTGGCCGTTCGCATCGAACAGGAACCGCGAGCCGGTGACCGTCTGCGCCGCGCCGAGGAACTGCAGAGTCGGAGTCATGGCGGGATTACACGCGACGAGAATCGCGAAAGGTCGGCGAATCGGCGGGAAGGAAGCAGAGGCGCCGCGCGACCAAGCCCCCGTTCGCGGCGCTGTTGGCAGACGGCCCGCGGATGCGAAACCTCCTGACGAGAGGGAACCCGAGAACCCGGCGGTCCGCCGCATACGGACCGCCGGGTCTTTTCATGCCCGGGCCCTTCCTTGATCATCTTCCGAGGCGTCGCTACCCTCGCCGCGTTTTCCCGGACCCGCAAAGGGTTTGCGTTGCGCGGCCGGCCGCCCACCCCGGTCTCCGTCGCCTGACTCTCGAATCGATTCCCGGAGGAAGCAGCGAAATGCTCCCGACGAAGCGGCTGTGTCTGATCGCGTTCGGCTCCGCACTCCTGTTCGCCGTCACGACTCCGCGACTGCGCGCGCAAGACGAGGGGAAGGAGAGCGGCGGCGAGGAAGCGAAGCCCGCGGCGGAAGCTCCGGCCGAAGCCGCCGTCGAGACGCCCGACCCCGCGCCCGACAAGGACGACCCCGCGCTGGTCGAGCTCGTCGCGCGCGCCGTGAACGGCGACTACCGCGCGCACAAAGCCGCGCTCGAGGAACTCGCCGCGAAGCACGGCGCGACCGCGGTGAATCCGCTGCTGAAGTGGATCTCGTCGAACGCCGACACCGATCAGCGCGTGCGCGGCGTCTACTGCCTGCGCCGCCTCGGTCACGAAGCGACGCTCGCGATGGTCGCGGGCCTGCACTCGCAGGACGCGATGACGCGCCGCAACCTGTGCATGGCGCTCGCCGACTCCGGCGACGCGGTGTCCGCGCCGGCGCTCGCCGCCGTCGCGGAGTGCGACGTCGATCCGATCGCGCGCGAGAAGGCGGCCGAGGCGCTGAAGAAGATCGGCGGCGCCGACGGCCATGCGGTCGACCAGTTGACGGGCCTCGCGCAGAAGATGCTCGCGGGCGACGACGCCGGCCTCTCCGGCGACGCGCTCGGCCGCGTGTTCTTCTGGCATCAGTCGCGCGTCGCGATGCGCGCGATCCCGCCGCAATTGAACGGCGCGGCCTACGCCAAGGTGTTCGCCGAGGACGCGCTCCGCATGGACCCGGGCCACGCGGGTGCGCGCGAGACGCTCGTCAAGTCGTACGGCGCGCTCGCCACCGGACTCGGCGCGCTCGTGAAGGGCGGCGGCGACGGCGTCCCCGAATCGGCCGCACTCTGGGTCAATCGCCTGCCGAAGATCCAGGACCTCGCGCGACTCGGCGGTGCGATGCCGCCCGAGCTGAAGTTCGAGGCGAAGATCCCCGACTCCGCCAAGATCGGCGGCGCCGATCAGCTGATCGGCTCGAGCGACAAGCGGCTGCGCTACAAGGCCGCGATCACCAGCGCCGGCAAGACCGCGGCCCCGAGCGTCGTCGAGACGCTCGGCCAGGCGATGTCGGAAGACGCCGTGCGCCACGTCCTCGTCGTCTCGCAGGACGTCCCCGAGCTGAACGCGTGGGTCGCCGGCTTGAAGGCGCGCGACGTGTTCGTCACCGGCGCATCATCGGGCGGCGAAGCGCTCGTCCGCGCGAAGACGGCGCCGATGAAGGATGCGATCATCGTGCGTGCGAACATCCGCGACGTCGCGGTCGACCACATGATCGCGAACCTGACGCGCGACGTCCGCACCAAGGACACGCCGGTGATCGTCGTCGCCGATGAAGCCGACGTCGCGCGCCTGACCGCGCTGTTCGGCAGCAAGGTGCTCGCGGTCGTCCCTGCGCCGGCCACGGCCGCCGTGCTCAAGCCGTCGCTCGACGCCGCGTTCGCGAAGGCCGCGTTGAACGACGAGCGGATGGACGCGGAGCAGTTCGCCGCGTTCGCCGCGCAGGCGCTCGCGCAGATGGACGCCGCGTCGCTCGCACCCGCGGAAGGCGCGCTGGTGAACGCGATCGGCCGCGAAGACGCGGTGCAGATCCCCGCGCTGATCGCGATCGCCAAGCTCGGTCCGGAAGGCGCCGAAGCTCCGCTCGTGAAGATGATCGCCGACCCCGCGACGTCCGCCGCCGCTCGCACGGCCGGCACGCACGCGCTCGGCGGAGTCCTCGCGAAGCACCCGGCCCACGCGGGCACGATCGACGCGCTGGCGAAGCAGTTCAAGGGGTCGACCGGCGAGCTGCGTTCGGCCGCGGCGTCCGCGCTCGGCTCGGCGGTGTCGCTCTCGACCGAAGAGCGGTCGAAGCTCCTGCTCGACAACAGCCTCGCGTACTGAGCGGCCGCGCCCCGCGGTCCTCGATCCGATCGTTCGCGCGTCAGCGCATCGGCGGCGTCGTCAGCCGCGCGCGCAGCGACGCGATCAGGTACTTCCGCTTCTCTTCGTCCTCGCCGTTCGGGCACCAGCTCGTCCCGTCGTAGTACTCGACCGGCACGCTGACCGCGACGGCATCCTCGACGTCCATCGGCACGCGGATGAGCGCGCGGCGACGCGTGTTGCCTTTGATCTCGGCCGCGTAGTCCCAATCGGTTTCGACCGCGCCGAGCGATCGATCGACGTGCAGCACCGACCATCCCATCGACCGCAGCGCGGTGATCGCCGCGCCGGTGAGATCGTCCGGCGCCATCGGGCGATCGGCGGGCACGAGCCAGACCGGCGGCTCGGGCGACGCGCAACCGCCGAGCGCGAGCGCGAGGAGAGCCGTCGAGATCCGATTGCGCAGCACGCTCGTCGTCCGATCAGTCGTCGACCGCGAGGAGTTCGACGTCGAAGATGACGGTCGCCCCGCCGGGAATCCCGGGCCGACCGCGCGCGCCCC
Source organism: uncultured Phycisphaeraceae bacterium (assembly GCA_964493525.1). GTDB lineage: Bacteria > Planctomycetota > B15-G4 > B15-G4 > JADJEK01 > CAZBOK01. Next base: position 7,476 of record CAZBOK010000017.1, read on the forward strand.
AGGCGAGCTTCGGCGGGATGATCAACTTGCGCTTCCCGCCGACCTTCATCGAGCCGACGCCTTCGGCCCAGCCGGCGATCATCTTGTCGAGCCGGTACTCCGCGGGTCCGCCCTTCTTCGCGGAGTTCTCGAACTCGGAGCCGTCCTCAAGCCAGCCCGTGTAGTTCACCGTCACGCCGGTTCGCTTGCCGGCGGGCTCCGCGCCGGTGCCGGGCACGAGGTCGTAGAACTGGAGCCCCGACGCGGTCGTGACGACGTCGCCGACCGGCGGCGCGCCCGGCAGCTTCGCGGGATCGATGCGCGGCGGCTTCGACGTGGTCGCGCCGAGTGGAAGACCGGAGCTCGCGTCGAGCGCCTGCTTGCCCTCGTTCTTGTCGCAGCCGCCGAGCGCGCCGAGCCCGACGCAAGCGATGAGCGCGAGCGACGACCACCACGAGAAGGAGCGGCGCGATCGCACTTCAGTCCCTCGGCTTCACCATCGCGGCGATCACGAGCCCCGCGAAGAAGAAGCCGCCGGCCTGGTCGGCGAGCGACGCGAGCGTGAAGTCGGTCGGGAAGCGGTACCAGTTCCACTCCGACACCGTGAGCGAGAGCCACGCCGCGACGCCGACCGCCGTCACGAACAGGAGCCGGCCGCCGAACTGCGCGATCATCGCGCGCGAGAGGAGCAGCGCCGCGACGAACGCCGCGGCGAAGTTGCTCAGGAACTCGATCGCGAGCTGGCGTCCCATGTTCCCGTCCGCGCCGCCGGGGCGCGAAATCACCATCGCGTAGGGGCCCTGATTCGCGGCGTCCATCCACGCCTGCCGCACCTTCTCGTCCTTCGGGTCGCCGTTCGGGCCGGGGACCATGTAGATGCCGTCCTGCGGGAACGCGGCCTTCACGGCGGCGACGGTCGCGGGCGACGTCGCATCGAAGTGGAAGCCGGCCGTGCCGATCGGCAGCAGCTCGTGCGCGACGAAGCCCCAGAAGAACATCAAGACGCCGCCGATCAGACCGGCGAGCAGGATCCTGCCCATGGTTCTTTCCTCGACTGCGAGATCGAAGCGCGCGATTCGAGGGATGCATGCGCGCGGACTCAAGGGTGCGTCTCTCGTTGGTCGATCGAACGACCGGCCATGCCTTGGAAGACCGCTCGCTGCGCCGCGTGCGAACAAGAGGTCCCGCTCCCCAAGTTGGAGCGGCTCCTGTGGGTCGTCGTCTGCCGCGACTGCGCGCGCTCGCTTTCGGGCCGCGGCGCGCTGCGCTGGTTCCGCCGCACCGTCGTCCCCTTCCTCTTCTATGCGGGCCTCGCGGGGTGCGCGTGGTTCGGCGGCCCCGGCCTGCGCGCGTTGCTCGGCGGTGCCGCGAGCGCGGACCTGATCACCTGGCTCGTGTTCGGCTTCTTCACCGCGATGTTCGAGGGCGTCGAGCTGCTGGTCGCGCTCGCGTTCCGCACCGCGGGCCTCGCGCTCGTGCTCGGCCCCGGCCTGCCGATCTTCCCCGAAGGTCCGTATCTCGCGCCCGCGACGATCGCATTCTTCGTCGTGCTGATCGCGAAGACCGCATGGCTCGCCGCGCGCTTCGACGGCCTCGTCGACGACGACGCGGACGATGCGGGCGAGGAGGAAGAGTTCGACCCGCTCGGCACGCCGAAGCAGGTCGCGCTCGACGCCGACCCCGCCCCGCCGACGGAACCGTTGCACGAGACCCGCCGCGCCGGTTGAATCGCGCGTTTCCACCCCGCCTTCGGCAACGGGAGCGCGCCGCATGCCTTCGATCGAAGCCATCACCGCCCGCGAGATCCTCGACTCGCGCGGCAATCCGACCGTCGAGGCGGACGTGTTCCTCGACGACGGCGCGTCGGCGTCGGCGGCGGTGCCGTCGGGCGCGTCGACCGGTTCGCACGAGGCGGTCGAGCTGCGCGACGGCCTCGCCAAGCGCTACGGCGGCAAGGGAGTCACCAAGGCGATCGCGAACGTGAAGGGGCCGATCGCGAGCCAGCTTCGCGGCATGGACGCCGACGATCAGGCGGGCATCGACCGCGCCTTGATCGAGCTCGACGGCACGCCGAACAAGGGGCGCCTCGGCGCGAACGCGATCCTCGCGGTGTCGGTCGCCGTCGCGAAGGCGGCCGCATCGTCCGCGGGGATGCCGCTGTATCGCTGGCTCGGCGGCTCGTCGGCGCGCGTGCTGCCGCTGCCGATGATGAACATCCTGAACGGCGGCGCGCACGCGGACAACAACGTCGACTTCCAGGAGTTCATGATCCAGCCGGTCGGCTTTACCTCCTTCAAGGAAGGGCTGCGCGTCGGCGCGGAGATCTTCCACGCTCTGAAGGGCGTGCTGAAGAAGAAGGGCTCGAGCACCGGCGTCGGCGACGAAGGCGGCTTCGCGCCCGACCTGAAGTCGAACGAGGAGGCGGTCGAGGTGCTGCTCGCGGCGATCGAGATCGCGGGGCTCAAGCCCGGCAAGGACGTGACGCTCGCGCTCGACGTCGCGTCGAACGAGCTGCTCACCGACGGCAAGTACGAGGTCGAAGGCAAGCTCATGTCCGCGGACGAGCTGATCGGCGTCTACGAGTCGTGGGTGGACAAGTACCCGATCCTGTCGATCGAGGACGGGCTCGCGGAGGACGACTTCGCGGGGTGGAAGTCGCTGACCGAGCGGCTCGGCGACCGCGTCCAACTGGTCGGCGACGACCTCTTCGTCACGAACGTGAAGCGGCTCGCGCGCGGCATCGCGGACGGGATGGCGAACGCGATCCTCGTGAAGATCAACCAGATCGGCACGCTCACCGAGACGTTCGACGCGATGCGCCTCGCCGCGCAGTCCGGCTTCGCTGCGGTCGTGTCGCACCGCTCCGGCGAGACCGAGGACACCACGATCGCCGACCTCGCGGTCGCGACCGGCTCCGGTCAGATCAAGACCGGCTCGCTCTGCCGCACCGACCGCGTGTGCAAGTACAACCAGCTGCTGCGCATCGAGGAGGAACTGGGCGGCTCGGCGCTCTACGCCGGCCCGTCGTTCCTCCAGCGCTGGCGGCCGGGCGATGCCGGCGCGGTCGGCTCGGGCGGCGCGGAGGGCGCGAACGGGGGCGGCGGACGCCGCGATCGCGGCCCGCGACGACGCACGCGGTAGCGTTCACGGGGCGAACTCCGCCCGGTTTGCCGTGAGGCGGTCGAACCACCGGCCCGCGATCTCGCTTGACCCTGCCATCCCGCATTCGTTGGATGTCGCGGTTCCGTCGGTCGAGGATCGCGCCGTGTCCGCCGCTCTTTCGTTCCTGCGCCGCAATGCGCTGCTGTTCGTGACCCTGTGCGCCTGCCTCTTCGTCTACTTCCACATGACTCGCCCGGCGATCGAGCGCAACCGCGTGCTCGACGACCGCGTCCGCTCGACGGAGCTCGAAGTCGATCAGCTCCGGCACCGCGAAGCGGTGAGCGACGCGTGGGTGCGGGCGCTCTTGCTCGGCGACGAGCCGTCGCTCTCGCGGGTGATCTCCGATCGCTTCCGCCCGGACGACGACTCCGACGGAGCGGCGAGCCCGGCGATGCGGCTGTCGAGCGCGCCGTCCGTCCGCTGACCGCACGCCGAGGCGTCGTGCGCGTTCTCCTCACGTTCGCCGCGCTCGTGCTCGCGGCGTCCGTCGCGCGCGCCCAGGTCGATCCCGCCGAGGACGAGGACTTCAGCAACTCCGCGTTCGTCCGCATCGCGGAGGAGGACGTCGCCGATCTCTACTCCGGCGACAAGCGTGCATCCGACGGCGACGCGGCGGCGGCGGTGGCGGCGTGGCAGCGCGTGCTCGATCGCGACGCGGACGGCGTGGTCGAGATCGGGCCGCGGCTCTACGGGCCCGGCGCCGAGGCGGTCCGCATGCGGCTCGCGCGCGCGGCCGATCCGGTGCGCGCGGAATACGCGCGGCTGTTCGGTCCGCGCGCCGCCGCGGCGGTCAAGGGCGCGATCCGGCATCGGGACGGGCGCGCGCTGCTCTCGATCGCGCGACGCTTCCCGACCACGCCGGCGGCGACGCAGGCGTTGCGCTCCGCGCTCGGCTTCGCGGCCGAAGAGAACGACGCGAGCGGCGTCGGCGCGGCGCTCGACGAGCTGTTCGCCGTGCCGTCGGCGTTGGCGCCGGCCGATCTCGCGCGCGCGATCGCGACGTTCGTGCGCGCGGGCGATGACCGCGCGCTGCGGTCGATCGAGCGCCGCGCGGGCGCCGCGCTCGACGCATCCACCGACGTCGGCGGCGCGCCCGCCCCGCTGCGCGGACTGCTCGCGGACGGTCTGGCGCGCTGCGCGGCGGATCACGCCGCGGCGAACGACGCGGCCGCGGCGATGGCGCGCGGCAACCTCCAGCTCGAAGTGCTCGGCGTCTGGGACGGCCTCGAGGACGAGCCGGCGCAGGAGCCGGACGATCCGCGCGGTCAGATCCCGCTGCGCCTCTCCGCGCACGCCGCATGCATCTCGCACGGGACGCTGTTCGCGCTCGGACAACGCGCGCTCGCGTCGTTCGACCTCGCCTCCGGCCGGCCGGGGCGCGTCACGCTCGAGGGCGCGCTCGGGTTCGACGCGAACCATTCGCCGGTCGCGGACCGCGTGCTCGCGCCGGTCGGGGTCGGCGAGCGCCTGTGGTTCACGCTGACTCCCACGCAGACGATCATCAGCGCGGAGCGGCGCGATCTGCAGCGCTCGTTGCTGGTCGGCGTCGACCTCGCGACGCGCGAGGTGGTGACGCACGTCGACACGACCGACGCGTCGTTCGGCGACAACGCGGGCTGGATCCTCGAAGGACCGCCGGCGCGGTTCGGATCGCTCCTCTTATGCAGTGCGTCGCGGCTCGGGCAGAACACCGAATGCGCGCTCCTCGCGTTCGACGCGTCGACGGGCGAGCTGCGCTGGTCGCGCTTCCTCGCGTCCGCCGCGCGCGCGACCGCCTACCTGAAGCGCAACCAGCAGGTCGACGCGCTCCGCCAGCCGCCGGGCCCGGTGGTCGTCGCGGGCGGCACCGCGTTCGTCGTCACCAACCTCGGCATCATCGCCGCGGTCGACGCGGCGAGCGGCGCGGTGCGCTGGCTCTTCAAGTACAAGCGCGTGTTGCCGGAGGAGTCCGACAAGTTCAAGGCGGAGGGGATCTTCGACACCGGCGGTTGGAGCCGCGCCGAGCCCGCGGTGATGGGCGATCGCGTCGTGTTCACGCCCGAGGACTCGCGCTTCCTCTACGTGCTCGCGCGGCGTCCGAGCGGCGACGGCCAGATCCTGATGGACGCACGATTCAAGCGCGAGCTCGACGGCCTCCTGCTCGCGGACCCGGAGTCGGACCGGATGTTCTTCGCGGCGCGCGAGTACGGCACGCGCGGCAGCGACGCGCAGCGCCTCACGATGATCGACGTCGACGGCAAGCGCGTGCTCGACAAGCTGCGCTTCGAGCCCGAGGAGCGCATCTGCGGCCGGCCGGCGCTGGTCGGGCGCACCCTGATCGTCCCGACCAACAAGCGCCTCTGCCTCTACGACCTCGACCGCGATCTCCTGATGTTCGACGAGGTCTACGCGCCCGCGGATCCGTTCCGCGTCGGGCGGCGCACGATGTTCGGGAACCTCACGTGGGACGGCGGCAAGCTCTACTCGACGTCCGCGGCGCTCATCCTGCGGGTCGCTCCGAAGCGTTGACGTCGTCTTGCCGGTCGGACTCGCGCGACCGCTTGCGGCGGAACAGCCCGGCCGCGTCGTCGAACAGCGAGTAGGCGACCGGCGTCACGAGCAGCGAGAGCAGGAGGCTCATCGCCTGACCGCCGACGATCACCTTCGCCATGTCGGCGCGGCTCGCGGCGCCGGGGCCTTTGCCGAGCGCGATCGGGATCATCGCGGTGATCAGCACGACCGTCGTCATCAGGATCGGCCGCAGCCGGATGCGGTTCGCTTCGATGATCGCCCACAGCCGCAGGCGCTTCGCGTCGCCGCGGAACTCCGCGGGCGCGATCGTCGGATCCTCCGCGAGCCGCCGGCGCAGCACGTTGGTCGAGTCGACCTGCAGGATGCCGTTCTTCTTCACGATGCCGAACAGCAGGAACACGCCGAGCACGGAGAACAGCGTGAGCGGCTGGTGGAGCAGCAGGAGTGAGAGCAGCGCGAACGGGATCGTCAGCGGCACCGCGAGCAGGATGGTGATCGGGTGCACGAAGCTCTCGAACTGCGCCGCGAGGATCATGTACATGAAGACGAGCGAGAGCAGGAACGCGAGGAAGAACGCAGACACCGCTTCCGCCTGGCGCTTCGCGCGGCCCGTCGCGACGAGGTGGTAGGAGGGCGGCGCGTCGAGCGATTCGAACGCCGCGCGGAACGCCGCCGACGCTTCGCCGGTGGGGAGGCCGTGCAGGTTCGCGACGATCGAGATCTTGCGCTGCCGCTCCGCGCGGTCGATCTGCGCCGGGCCGTCGGAATCGGACAGCGTCGCCAGGTTGTCGATGCGCACCAGTGTCCCGTCCGCGGCGGGCACGGTGAGGCGGCCGACGGAGGAGCGGTCCGACCGGTCGACGCCGCGGGCGCGCAGCCAGACGTCGTATTGCTCGCCGATCGTCGAGTCCTTCCAGTCCGAGACGATGCGCCCGCCGACCAGCGTGTTCAGCGTCGCCGCGATCGCGTCGATCGGCACGCCGAGGTCCGCGGCGCGGTCGCGGTCGACGCGCACGCGCAGCTCCGGCTTGCGCAGCGCGAGCGTGGTGTCGACGTCGACGAGCCCGGGGTTCGCGCGCAGCTTCGTCACGATGCGGTCGGCGAACATCGTGAGCTGGTTCTGGTCGGGGCCGGTCAACTGGAACTCGATGTCCGCGTTCGCCTGGCCCGACGCGAGGGCGGCCGGGACCTGCACCGACGCGCGCAGATCCGGGAAGTCCTTGAGGAAGGTGCGCACGCGCTGCATCACCTGCTCTTGCGTGTAGTCGCTCTTCCGGTGCCCGAGTTCTTCTAGGCGCACGTAGATCGAGCCCTTCGTCACGGAGCCCTGCCCGCGCGCTTCGCGGCCGCTCGTGTCGCCGATCTCGGTGAAGAGGTGCGTCACTTCCGGCATCGCGTGCAGACGCGACTCGAGGACGTCGAACACCGAGGTGACCTTCTCGAGCGACCAGCCCTCGGGCGTCGTCACCGCGACTTCGAACTCGCTCTGGTCGTCCTTCGGCACGAAGTCGAACCCGACGCGTTTCGCGAGCGTGGGGATCGTCATCGTCACGCCGATCGTGAGCAGGACGACGACGAACCGGAAGCGCATCGCGAGCCGCAGCACGGCGAGGTACGGGGTCTCGAGCAGCCACGCGTACAGCCCGCGCTTGTGATGGCCCTGCGCGCGGCGCTCCGGCGGCGGCGGCTTCAGCATGCGCGAGCAGAGCATCGGCGTCAGCGTCACGGAGACGAGCAGCGACACGACGATCGCGATCGCGCAGGTGATCCCGAACGCGCTCAGGAAGCGACCGACGGTGCCGCTCATGAACGCGATCGGCAGGAAGATCACCGCGAGCGAGAGCGTGGTCGCGACGACGGCGTCGAGGATCTCGTTCGTCCCCTTCAGCGCCGCCTCCATGCGGCCTTTGCCTTCCTCTTCCATCCAGCGGTAGACGTTCTCGATGACGATGATCGCGTCGTCGACCACGATGCCGATCACGAGCGTGAGCGCGATCAGCGTGATGTTGTTCAGCGTGAGGTCGAGCGCCTTCAGCGCCGGGAACACCGCGATCACCGACACCGGGATCGCGATGGCGGCGATGATCGTCGCGCGCCAGTCGCGCAGGAACGCGAGGATCGACAGCACGACGAGCAGCGCACCGAGGAACATGTGCACCTGCACCTCGTGCAGCGACAGCTTGATGAAGCGTGATTGATCGCGCACGACGTCGAGGCGGAGATCGCCGAGCCCTTCGGCCTGGAAGCTCTGCTTCAGCTCCTCGACGCGCGCGGCGACGCGCTCGATCACTTCGACGCTGTTCGAGCCGCTCTGCTTCTGCACCACCAGCGATACCGCGGGCGCGCCGTCGAACCGCGCCAGCGACCGCGGCTCCTCGTTGCCGTCGATCGCGACGTTCGGCCCGCCGAGGTCGCGCAGGCGTACCGGTTCGCCGTGGCGCTCGCTGATGATCAGGTCCGCGAAGTCGCGCGGCTCGGCGACGCGGCCCATCGTGCGGAGCACCAGCTCGCTCGGCCCCTGGTCGACGCGGCCGCCGGGCAGCTCGCGGTTGCGCGCGGCGATCGCGGCGGCGACCTGCTCGATGGCGAGGTCGTAGGCCTCGAGCCGCTCCGCGTCGACGGTCACGTTCACGGCGCGCCGCCGCCCGCCGACGAGCGTCACGGCGCCGACGCCGGACAGCGCGCTCAGGTTCTCCGCGATGCGCTTGTCCGCGATCTCGGTGATCTCGCGCAGGTCGCGGTCGCCCGAGACCGCGATCGACATCACCGGCGCGGCGTCGACGTCGAACCGGTCGATGATCGGCGTCTCCGTCCCGGTCGGCAGCCGCGCGAGGATCGCGTTCACCTTGCTCTGCACGTCCTGCATCGCGCTGTCGCGGCCGCGCTCGAGGACGAACTGCACGGTCGTGAACGAGAGCCCTTCGGTCGTCACGCTGCGCAGCTCTTCGATGCCTTCGCAGGTGTTGATCGCCTCTTCGACGACCTTGGTGACGCCGGTCTCCATCTCCTCGACCGACGCGCCCGGCCGCGTGGTGGTCACCATCACGACGGGCAGCTCGACGTTCGGGAACAGATCGATGCCCATGCCGCGCATCGCGATCACGCCGAGCACGACGGGGAGCGTCACGAGCATCGCGGTGAACACCGGACGCCGGATGCAGAGCGCGGGCAGGCTCATGGCGAGCGCGGCGCGCCGAGGTCGGCGGCGGCCTTCACGACGACCGCGGCGCCCGGGGTGATGCGCCCCGCGCCGCTCGTGATCAGCGGCGGCGTGCCGTCGAGACCGTGCAGGATCTCGATCGCGTCGCCGTTCCGCGCGCCGACCTCGACCTCGTGACCGCGCGCGACGCCGTCGTCGACGGTGAACACGCGCGTCACGCCGGCCGAGCGCACCAGCGCGTCGATCGGCGCGAACAGCACGTCCGGGTCAGTGCGCACGCGGATCGCTCCGCGCGCGAACGTCCCGGGCACGAGCGCGCGATCGGCGTTCTTCACCTCGACTTCGACGAGCACGGTGCGCGTGGTCGGGTCCGCGGCCGGCGCGACGCGCGAGACCTTGCCGGGCCGCGAGACGCCGCTCTCGTCGGCGGTGATCGTGACGTCCTGCCCGACCGCGACGTCGACCGCGAGGCGCTCGGGCACGCGCGACTGGAACCGCAGCGGATCGTCGACGACCAGCCGATACACGGCCGCGCCTTCCTTCAGGTACTCGCCCGCTTCGACCAGCCGATCGACCACGCGGAACGTCTTGCCCGCGGGCAGCGGCGGCGCGCGGATCACCGAGTCCTTCAGCTTCTGCTCGACGGTCTCGAGCTGCGACCGCCGGCTCGACGCGGTCGCGATCAGCGAGCGGACGTCGAGCAGCGCGGAGTCGACCGCCGCCTGAGCGACGTCGCGGGCGTTCTTCAAGTCCTCGTAGTCCTGCACGCTGACGATGTGCGCCGGGTCGGCGAGCAGCGCGTGCGCGCGGTCGAGCCGGTTCTCCGCGTGCGCGAGATCGGCGCGCGCCATCCGCACCGCGGGAATCGTCTCCGGGTCGAACTCCGGGCCGGGCGGCGCGGACAGGCCGAGGCGCGAAACGGTCTCGCGGAGCGCCGACGCCGCGGCGTCGCGGGCGAGCTCGAGATCGACGGTCTCGAGCGTGACGAGCGGCTCGCCGCCGCCGATCGTCGCGCCCCAGTCGATCGCGAAGTGGTCGACGCGGCCGGCGAGCTTCGTCGACACCGTGACCTCGACGTCGCCGCGCAGCGTGCCGACCGCGGTGACGGTGCGCTCCACGGTGGCGCGGTGGGTCGGCGACAGTGCGACGACGACGCGGGAATCGGCCACGGCGGCCGGCTGCGAGGCAGCCGGAGCGCTCTTGTCGCCGCACGAAGCGAGGGCGACGGCGAGCAACGGGGCGAGGGACGTCAGGCGAGCGAGCATCGATGCATTCATCGGCAAGGTTGACCGCGGAGCGACACCTTCTAATACTGACCGGTCGGTTTTGGAAGGAGCCACGTGCAGCGGCCGAAGGACGAGAAGCGGAAGCGGATCCTCGAGGTCAGCGCGCGCCTGTTCGCGACGCTGCCGTTCCACGAAGTCCGTCTCGACGACGTCGCGGCGCGCGCCCGCATCGGGAAAGGGACGATCTACACCTACTTCGCGAACAAGGACGCCCTGTACGTCGGGCTGCTCGAGGACGGGATGGGGGAGCTGATCGCACGCGTCGGCCGCCTCGTCGCCGGCGAAGCGCGCGACGCGAAGTCGCCACGCGCGGCGTTGCGCGCGATCGTGCGCGAGGTCGTGCGTTTTGCGGCCGGGCATCCCCATCTCTTCCACCTGCTGCGTGCCGGCGGAGCGTTGCCGAGCAGCCGCTCGCTCGGCGACCGGCGCGTCGAGCTCGCCGCGCTGGTCGAGCGCGCGATCCGCGGCGGCGTGCGCGCGGGGTCGTTCAAGGACGCCCACCCGGAGTTGACGGCCGAGTACCTCCTCGGCGCGGTGCGCGGCGCGATGATGCTCCCGACCCGCCGGCTCGACGAAGACGCGCTCGCCGCGCACCTCGCGGACGTCCTCGCGCGCGGGATCGAACGGCGCTGAGCGCGCGGCCCGGTGGGCTTGCCGCGGGAATGCACGCCCCGTAGCGTCGGCGCCCGATCGGGGACTCCATGCACGTCCGCATCCCACTCGTCCGGGTCGCGCTCTTCGTTCTCGTGCTCGCCCGCCCGGCGCTCGCGGGCACCGCGGTGCTCGAAGGCAGCGTCGTCGACGCGGCCGGCAAGCCGGTGAAGGGCGCGGAGGTCGCGCGCGAGTGGGAGCTTTCGCACGGGACGTTGGTCGCGTTCGACGGCGAATCGACCGACGCGAAGGGCGGGTTCCGCATGGTGATCGACAACGGCGATCGTGCGGTGTCCTTGCTCGTGTTCGACGCGGCGCGCAAGACCGGCGCGTTCGCCGCCTACGACCCGAAGACCGGGAGCGGGAAGATCGCGATCCGGCTCGACCCGCTCGTGAACGTCTCCGGCACGCTCGCGACCGACGGCGCCGCGCTTCCCGAGGGCTGCGCGTTGCGCGTCCTTCCCGCGTACCACCCGAGGGTCGATCCTTCTCCGGGGATCCACGTCGTCATCGTCGGCGGCACCGGCTTCCTCGTGAAGGCGATCGACCCGGAGCCGAAGTTCTCGGTACCGCTGCCCCCCGGCGAATACGACGTCCTCGTCGACGGCCCGCACCGCGAGGAGGGTCGCGTGAACGGCGTGAAGGTCGAGGCGGCGCGTCCGTCCGTCGACATCGGTGAGCTGAAGATCCCCGACTCACCGATCTCGAAGCTCCTCGGATCGGCGCCGCCCGCGCTGAAGATCGGCGACGCGCGCGGCTGCGACAAGGGCGTCGGCTGGGACGACTTCCACGGCAAGTGGGTGCTGGTCGCGTTCTGGTCGCACGAGGACGGGGACAGCACGCTGCTGCTCCTGCCGCGCCTGGTGCGGATGCAGGCGCGCTTCAAAGCGCAGGCCGCGAAGTTCCAGATCCTCGCGTTCCACGACGCGTCGCTCCGGGCATTCGCGGACCTCGAGCCGCGCTGGAAGGACCTTCCGTTCCCGACGCTGCTCGATGCGACCGGCCGGACCATTCGGCAGTTCGTGCCGGGCGACCCGCCCTCCGGGCTCGTCGAGAAGATGGCGGAGCCGGGCTTCGACCCGACGCAGCAGATCGAAATGCGCCTGACGCGATTGCCGGCCGCGTTCCTCGTCGACCCGGCGGGACACGTCGTGGCCGGCGACGAAGGGATCGACCGGCTCGAAGCGGAGCTCGTTGCGTTGGACAAGTCCGCGAGCGCGGAGGTTGCGAAGGCGGAGAAGAACCTGGCGGCGACGGTGAAGTCCGCGCTCGACCCGAAGAGCGAGCGCGGCGCGGACGACGCCGACCTGCTCTGTTTCCTGGCGACGTCGGGCGCGAAGCCGGCGACCGCGGCGGCGCTGTTCGACGGCCTGGCGAAGGTCGGCGGCGAGCGCGCGATCGACGTGCTCGGCGGAGCGAGCGCCCTCGGCAGCCACGACCCGAAGCTGCGCGCCGCGGCAGCGAAGGCGCTCGGCGACGTGAAGAGGCTCGGCGAGCGACCCGAGCGGGACGAAGCGGTCGAACGCGAGGTCGGGCGCCGCTTGCGGCTCGCCGCCTTCGCCGATCCCGATGCTGCGGTCCGCGCCGCGGCGCGCGCGGCGATCGATCTGAGGGCGAAGCGGCACTGAACGCCGATCGCGCTCCCCTCTGGTTCGCTTGAGCGCGCGGCCTATCATGCCGATGTTGCTTCCGCGGCAACGCGCCCTGCTGCCTGGAGCCGATCCCGATGACCGAACCGACCGACCTCGAATCCGTCGAGCGACTGCGCTCCGCCTATGCGCAGATCAAAGGAGAGATCCACAAGGTCATCGTCGGTCAGGAGGAGGTCGTCGACCAACTCCTGATCGCGCTGTTCGCTCGCGGTCACTGCATCCTGACCGGCGTGCCTGGACTCGCGAAGACGCTGTTGATCTCGACGCTCGCGCGCACGCTGTCGCTCTCGTTCAACCGGATCCAGTTCACGCCCGACTTGATGCCGTCGGACATCACCGGCACCGAGGTGATCCAGGAGAACAAGTCGACGGGTGGCCGCGAGTTGCGCTTCATCCCGGGGCCGCTGTTCGCGAACGTGGTGCTCGCCGACGAGATCAACCGCACGCCGCCGAAGACGCAGGCCGCTCTGCTCGAAGCGATGCAAGAGCACCAGATCACGGTCGCCGGCAAGAAGCACTCGCTGTCGCAGCCGTTCTTCGTGCTCGCGACGCAGAACCCGATCGATCAGGAAGGCACCTATCCGCTGCCCGAGGCGCAGCTCGACCGCTTCATGTTCAACGTGAAGGTCGACTTCCCGAGCGAGGACGAAGAGCTCGAGATCGTCCGCAAGACGACGTCGTCGACGTCCGCCGAGCCGTCGCCGGTCCTCTCCGGCGAGGAGATCCTCAAGCTGCAGGCGCTGGTGCGCCGCGTTCCGGTCGGCGACTCGGTGATCCGCTACGCGATGGCGTTCGCGCGCGCGTCGCGGCCGAAGCAGAGCGAAGCGCCGGGCTTCATCCGCGAGTCGGTCGCGTGGGGCGCCGGTCCGCGCGCGTCGCAGTTCCTCGTGCTCGGCGCGAAAGCGCGCGCCGTGCTCAAGGGAAAGCCGGCCGTCACGGGCGACGACGTGCGCGAGGTCGCGTTGCCGATCCTGCGCCATCGCATCCTGCCGAACTTCAGCGCCGAGGCCGAAGGGATCACTTCGGACATGCTGGTGAGCCGCATCATCGAGACCGTGCCGCGCGCCGAGTCCGAGGCCCTGGCCGATGCAAGACTCCCGCCAGTTCTTGGATCCTAAGGTCCTCGACAAGCTGGGCCGCCTCGAGCTGAAGGCGCGCCAAGCGGTCGAAGGATTCATGGCGGGGCTCCACAAGAGCCCGCACCGCGGCGTCTCCGTCGAGTTCGCCGAGCACCGCGAGTACGTCCCGGGCGACGACCTCCGCCACCTCGACTGGCGCGTCTACGGGCGGAGCGACCGCTTCTACATCAAGCGGTACGAGGAGGAGACGAACCTCACGCTCACCGTCGTGCTCGATGCGTCGGAGTCGATGAGCTACGCGGGCGAGGGGCAGGTCTCGAAGTTCCGCTACGGCGCGATGGTCGCCGCCACGCTCGCCTACCTCGTGCTGCGCCACCGCGACGCCGCGGCGATGGCGCTGATCGACGAGACGCTCGAGACGTTCGTGCCTCCGGCGACGCGGCCGTCGCACCTGGCGGAGATCACCGAGGGCATCGAGCGCGCGACGCTGAAGAAGAAGACCGAGCCGGGCCTCGTGCTGCGCGAGCTCGCCGGCAAGCTCCCGGCGCGCAGCATCGTCGCGGTGATCTCCGATCTGTTCGCCGCGCCGGACAAGATCCTGCATGGCATCCGCGCGCTGCGCGGCAAGCGCCAGGACGTGATCGTCTTCCAGGTGCTCGACAGGGACGAGGTCGAGTTCCCGTTCCAGCGCACCACGCGGTTCGACGGCATGGAGGGCTTCGATCCGCTGGTGTCCGACCCGAAGGCACTGCGCCAGGCGTACCTCGAGGTGTTCGGTGCGCACTGCGAGCGCATTCGCAAAGGATGCCTCGCGAACGGCGTCGATTACCAACGTCTCACGACCGACACGCCGCTCGACGTCGCACTGACGTCGTATCTCGCGCTGCGCATGCGCCGCGGAACGGCCGCTCGATGAGCCTCACCTTCGGGAACGGCGCGCTCCTGTGGGGCACGCTCCTCTTCGCGGTCCCGCTGATCATCCACCTGCTGAACCGGCGCCGATACAAGGTGCTGCGGTGGGCTGCGCAGGAGTTCCTGCTGCAGGCATGGCAGCGCACGCGCCGGCGGCTCACGCTCGAGTCGCTCCTCCTGTTGATCCTGCGCTGCCTGCTCGTCGCGGCCTGCGCGTTCGCGCTGGCGCGTCCGTTCGTGCCCTCGTCGAACCCGCTGTCGAAGCTGACGCGCGCGCAGCGCAACGTCGTGATGGTGGTCGACGTCTCGTACTCGATGGCGACCGGCGACGCCGCGGGTGACACGCCGCTCACGCGAATGAAGATGCAGGCGCGCCGCGTGCTCGACGCGCTGTCCGAGAAGAGCGGCGACGAAGTCACGATCCTCACGCTCGGCGATCCGCCGCGCGTGCTCCAGTCGCAGACCTCCGAGATCTCGCGCGCGAAGGACGTGATCGACCGCCTGAGCGTCGACTGGACCGGCGCCGATCTCACGCGCACGCTCGATTCGCTGATCGAGAAGGTGCTCGCTCCCGGCACCGGTCATCGCGAAGTGTTCGTGTTCTCCGACCTGCAGCGCCGGACGTTCGCGCCCGACGACGTGGAAGCCGCGGGAGGCGCGAGCGACGCGGCAGCGCCCGGCGGCCGCGTGTCGCCCGCCGCGGCGGCGTGGCGGCGCGCCGCGGCGTTCGACTGCGAGTTCGCCCTGGTCGATGTCGGTCGGGTCCGCCCGGTGAACAACCTCGCGGTCGAGGACCTGCGCATCCGTCCCGCGAACGCGATCGCCGGCGAACCGGTCGAGCTGCTCGCGACGGTGAAGAACCACGGCGCACGCGATCGCAAGGGAGTGACCGGCACGTTCACGTGGAACGGCAAGCGCGACCAGTCGCGCACCGTGACCTTCGACGTCGGCCCGAACGCGAGCGCGACGGTGCAGTGCCTGATGCTGCCGCCGGAAGGCGGCTCGGCGGGCGTCGAGTTCACGCTCGAGCCGGACGATCTCGCGGCGGACGACAAGCGCTTCATCGCGTTCCCGATCCACGCCGCGGTGAAGACGCTGCTCGTCGACGGCGACGCGGACCGCGGCCCCGATCTCTCCGAGACGGTGACGCTCGCGCCGATGCTGAACCCGGCGGCCGACCCGGAGAACTCCGGCACCGTGTACCGCCTGCACATCGTCGACGACCGTCGCTTCAACCTGCGCGGCGAGACGCTCGCGGATTACGACCTCATCGTGCTCGCCAACGTCGCGCGCATCGACCCGCAGGTGGCGGACGAGCTCGAGAGCGCCGTGAAGTCCGGCCGCGGACTGATGATCTTCCTGGGCGACCTCGTCGACGCCGCCTCGTGGAACGAGCGGTTCCACAAGGCCGACGGCACCGGCCTGCTGCCGGCGCGGCTGGTCGAGATCCGGGGCGATCAACGGCCCGACGCGGACCTCGCGTTCGAGTGCGCAATCGACGATCCGAGCCATCCGATCCTGCGCATGTTCGGCGACCCCGCGATCGGCGCCGAGCTGAAGCGCAGCCGGCTCCGCGCGCTGTGGCGCGTCGCCGTCGAGCCGCGCGACACCGCGACCGCGGTGCTCATGCACGCGAACGACGATGCCGCGGCGCCGTCGCCGATCCTTCTCGACAAGCCGCTCGGCCACGGACGCGTGCTGTTGTGGACGACGAGCGCGGACGGCGCGTGGAACGACTTCTCGTCGCAGGAGCACGTGTTCACGTTCCTCCCGCTCATGCAGGAGGCAGCCGCCTACCTGACGCTTCCGGACCTGAAGCGGTTCAACCTCGCGATCGGCGAGCGCATCCGCCGCACGACGCGCAGCATCCCGCAGGAGATGGCGGTCGTGCTGCCGTCCGCCGAGCGCGTGCCGATCACCGAGACGCCGCGTGAGATGGAGTACGGTGAGTTCGTGCTGCCTTCGTTCGAGCGCACGTCCGAGCCCGGCTTGTATCAACTCGAGCTCGTGTTCCCGCTCGCCGCGGGGAGCGACGCGGGCAGCCGCAAGGTCGAGCAGTACGCCGTGAACCTCGACCCGCGCGAGAGCGATCCGCGCCGCGTCGAGCCGGACGCGTTCGCGCAACTGTTCCCCGGAGTGAAGCTCGGGTTCTCGACCGAGGTGCGCGGCGACGATCGCGCGCACGTCGACGCGCACGCGGGCGATCTCTTCCGTGCGATCCTGATGGCGCTCGTCGGATTGTTGGCGGCCGAGCTGCTCCTCGCCTGGTCGTTCGGCCGCGCTCGTTCTGGAGGCGGCCGATGACCGCGCTCGGCATGCTCGCGCGCCTCGTGCTCGCGCAGACCGCGCCCGCGTCCGACGCGCCGGCGCCGGCGCCGCTGCGCGACGTCACTTCGTTCCGTTTCCTCG
>CAZBOK010000018.1:0-23781 GCA_964493525.1 uncultured Phycisphaeraceae bacterium
GCACGTGGCGTCCGGGCACGTCGGCGTCGCGATCCGCGTGGCGATGATCGCCGCGATCGCCGGCGCGTTCGCGAGCGTCGACGCGCCGTGGTTCCGCGCGCGGCTCCCGAAGCGACCGCCCGAGGACGCCGTCGGCATCGTGCTGGTCTACGGCGCGTCGCTCGCGCTCTGGGTCGGCGGCGCGGTGCTCGTGCTCGTGCCGCTCGCGCTCTTCCTCTCGCGGCGCGCGGCGCTCCGCTCGACCGCGCGGCTGCGGCGGCTCGCGGACGTCGCGGAGCACTTCGAAGGCGATCACGGCACCGTGGTCGTCGCACTGTCCGGCGCCGACGAGCTGGCGTCGCTCGAACGATCGTTCGATCGCCTCGCGGCGCGCGTCGCCGGGTTGTGCGCCGACCGCCGCGACTGGCTCGCCGCCGCGGCGCGCGCGCTCGCGGACCCGGTGCGGTCGCTGCGCACGCGCGTCGACGCCTTGGTCGAGCACGCCGTCGCGAACGGCCTCGCGCCGCGCGGGCTGAAGGACCTCGGCGGACTCGAGCAGGATCTCGCCCGCGTCGAGCGCGCGATCCGCGACCTCACCGAGCTTGCCGAC
Organism: uncultured Phycisphaeraceae bacterium; assembly: GCA_964493525.1. GTDB lineage: Bacteria > Planctomycetota > B15-G4 > B15-G4 > JADJEK01 > CAZBOK01. Next base: position 590 of record CAZBOK010000018.1, read on the forward strand.
CGGCGCGCGCGAGCGGTCGGCGGCGACGCCGCGCCCGTCGACGTCCGAAAGTTGTTGCGCACGATCGTCGATCGCGAGCGCGAGCCCGCGTGGCAATCGGATCGGATCACGCTCGTCCTCGACGATTCGGCCGAGGGTCTGGCAGTGCGCGCCGACCCCGACCGATTGCGCCAAGCGCTCGCGCACCTCGTCGAGAACGCCGTGCACCACGCGCCGGAGGGCGGGCTCGTGCGCGTCGCCGCCGCGCGCGCGGACGATCACGTTCGCATCGACGTCCGCGGCACGCCCGAGTCGGCCGGCGACGAAGTCTCGCGGCCGTTCACGCTGTTCCTTCCAATCGCGTCCTGACGGACGCGGGGCCGATCGCGTCGTGACGGACGCGGATGCTCAGGCCGTGACCTCGCGCCAGAGCTTGCCCCAGTCCCACAGCTTCGCCTGATCGACGAGCTCGATCGGCGCGCCGAGTTCGCGCGCCCAATGGCAGACCTGCCCGCGATGGTGCGCCTCGTGCGCGATCTCTGCGCACACGAGCATCACGACGTCGGGGCGATATTCCTTCACGTGGCCGCCGGTCTCGAGCGACCGGCCGATCAACTCGGCCATCGCCGCGGCGCTCGCGCCGAGCGCGCGGCGCGCGTCGTCGATCGTGACCTCGGCGCGGTCGAGCCCGTCGGGGATCGTCGCGGCGCGCGACATCTTGAGCCGCATGCAGCGCACGTTGTGCAGGTGCGCGAACGTCGTCGCGATGTTCCGGCGCTTCGAGCACGGCGGCGCCGCGCGCCAGACCTTCGGGTCGAGCAGATCGAGCAGCGTCTGGTTCACGCGCTCGTTGGTGAGGAACGCTTCGACCAAGGCGAGCCGCAGGTCGACCGGCTGCTTGCGGTCGCGCGCCGGTCCACGCGCCTTGCCGGCCTTCGCCGGTTCGCGACTCACAACTGCTCGACGATCCGCTCGATTGCGGCGTCGCGCTCGGCCTTGCCTTCCAGCACCGGCTTCCACTCCTTCTCGCACAGCGCGCGCTGCGCGTCCCATCCCGGCACGCGCTTCCAGAGGCCGAACTTCTCCGCGTACGGCACGTGCTCGGGGTACAGCTCCCGCACCAGCTCGCCCGCCGTGTAGAAGATCACGACGTGCGGGAAGGTCTCGGGGATCGTCTTCGCATGCTTCTTCGCGGCCGCCGCGAGGACCTCGTCGAGCGTGCCGTCCATCGTGTGCGACGACTCGTGGACCAGGATCTCGAGCGCGTAGAGTCCCGCGCTCCCCGGCGCGCGCACGCTCATTGTGACGTGACCCGGCCGAGCGGTCGTGTAGGCGCCGGCCCAGTTCGCGTAGGCGACGAGGTCGACGCGCATCCCCGCTTCCCACGGCGCGCCGTAGAGCGTCGCGACCTTTTCGGAGAGCGGCGCCGCGTGCTTCGCGAGGAGCGGCGCGAACTGCGCGAGCCACTCGCGGTTGCCGCGATCGTGCGCCGGCCAGAACACGGCGCGATACAGCGGCGCCGCGCGCTCGAGCGCCTTCGCCAGATCGTCGTCGATGCCTTTGCCGCGCGGTGAGTCGGCGTTCTCGCGCGCGCACAACGCCAGGTTGATCTCCACCATGCTCGCGTTGAAGAGCAGGTCGCGCGGTGCGAGCGTCTTGCCGTACCACGCGAGCGCGGCGTCCCACGCGGCGCGTTGATCCGGCGCGACGTCGTTCATCCCCGGCTCGTCCTGTGCGGCGCCCGCGACCGACTCCCGCCCCTTGTCGAACCCCTGCGCGAGCCGCGCGCGGGCATAGAGGAAATGGTGCAGGTTCACCCAGAACGCGCTGTGGAACGCGAACCGGTCGGTCGCGTCCTGCGCGATCGTCGAATCGGCGGCCGAGGACGCGGGCGCGGCGAACGGCGACTGTTGCGGAGGATCGCCGGCAAGGAGAGCGGAAACGAGGAGGACGCCGAACGCGAGCATCGATGAACTCCCGCGGAACGAAACGGCGCGCGAGTGTAGCGACGGCGGGGACGCGCGGCGGGTCAGCGGGTGCGATCGGCTCGAGCGCCGTCAATCGATCGTCAGGCGCACTCCATTCGTCGCGTAGTAACCGGCGGCAAGTCCAGAGTCGGCGCGGAACGCTTGCGCGACGACCGATATGAGCGGCGCGGACGGCGGCACGGGGCCGAGCGAGATGCTGTTCGGAAAGCCACCGAACAGGAACGGCACGACGATCGACACGAGCGGCGTGGGTCCGACGAACATCGTGCAGCCGCCCGGGAACGGGAGCGCCGTTTCGACCGGCGAGAGGAACACGAGGCCGAACGCCGGCGCCGCGGGATTCACCTTCATATCGACGCGCAGCGTGACTCCCGTCCCGCGCGGAGTGAGGCACGGCGATCCGGTCACCGTGAGGTTCGGCACCGCGCCATTCGAAGCGGGGCAGCTCGCGCCGAACGACACGATCTTCCCGCAGGTCGCCGTGAAGCCGCGGATGGTGTCGCCGGACGGCGAATTCGGACCGTCCACGCTGACCGCGAGGTCGGAGACGCCGTCTCCGTTCAGATCTCCGGCATTGACGAGCCATCGGCCCATCAAGCTCGTCGCATTGCCCGTCGCGTACCAGAGCCGCATTCCCGTCCGGCCGGAGAACGCATGCAGCTTGCGATTCCCACCTCCGGGCTGACCGTCGCCGACAGGAGTCGCGATTGCGATATCGGCATATCCATCGTCATCTGTATCCCCCGCCGCCGCGACGGCTCCGTAATATTGGCCCACGTTTAATCCCGTGAACTCGTGAATCGAAGAACCGTCCGTACCGGAACTCGCATCCAACACACCTCCGGTGATTCCGGCGATGGAGCCGCTGATCACGACATCTCCACGTCCGTCCGCATCGACGTCTCCGACGCCCCAGACCTGATCCCCTAGATGGTCCACAGACGCGCTGACGCGATCCCACAGCGGAGCGCCATTCAATCCAGAGTATGCGTGCGCAGCACCGATCTGCAAGGCCGGTCCATTGTCTTCGTAAGGTGCCCCGACCACGAAGTCCGGTACTGAGTCACCATTGGAGTCGCCGATTCCGGCGACAGCGACTCCGAAGAGCGCCGAACTTCCGCTCGACACCACACACAACTCGACACCACTCGCACCGGAATACACGTGAGCGCTGCCACCGTAGATTCCGGGGCTCAACTCCTCGAACAATGCGCCGACAACGAAATCTTCTCGCCCATCTCCGTCGACATCACCGATTCCCGCAACAGAAGAAGCGAACCGATCCTCGACGCGAGCCGCATGGACCGTGAGCAATGTGGATCCATCCCTTCCAGACAGTGCGACGACGTACCCAGGAGAGACCTGTCCGTTGTTCTTCCCGGGACCCGGTGTGCACGCCAGTACATCTTTGACCCCGTCCCCATCGACATCGGCGCTGCCCGCGAACGAAGTGAAGGATTCGAGTGGACTCGTGTGCCCAGAAAGCCACAGCACAGTTCCCGTTCGCCCCGACCGGACCTCAATGGCAGAGTCGAGAGGAAGCATGTCCTGCGCTTGGAGAATCAGCGACACGATGTCGGCGACGCCATCCCCGTCGACATCACCAATGCTGGTGATTGGGCCATAGGACACTCCTGTCGAGTGCGAGCGGGGAATCGAGGCGATCTCGACTTGCGCGTTCAGCACCGCCGGCGAGAGCGAAGCCAGAAACGCCGTTCGCAGGGCGGCGCTCAGCCCTCGGGACGAGCACAACCATCGGTTGGGATTCATTGGGAGTCGATCCGCAGCACGAAGCCATCGAGGTAATAAGGGAGAGCGTGAAGATTGGGAGGGACCCAGTCGATGTAGGGGCGTCCCCCGGCGGTTCCGTCACCCAACTTGTTGTTTGATTGTGGAGCCGCGGGCTTGCCAATCACCGTGTGGAAGTCAGTGCTCGTCGTGGTCCCTCCGACGAACACGGTATTGCCGTTGAAGCTGAGCCCGTAGCCGATTTCCGAGCCCCCCTGCGCAGTGCCGCCGAACAGCGCGCCGTGCGTGACGACGTGATTCGCGACCTTGAAAAGAAACGCATCCTGCGGTCCGTGGCGCACATCGAAGGGCGGGCCTTCCGTGACCAAGGGCGCGCCGGAGGACGTTGTCATCGATGCTGCGGTGGAAGTGGTGTAGCCGGTGACGTACATCGATCCGGCGGCGTCGGTGTCGACCGCAAGAACCTCGTCAGCCCCGGACGTGCCTCCGAGATAAGAGCTGAATTCGAGAGTGTCGTTCGCGATCGGTTGTCCCGGGTCGAAGATCGCCACGAACCCGTCTGGCACAACACCAATAACGTACGTGCGGAACGGCAACTTGGTCGGGAACGACGGCGAGTCGGTGGAGCCGACCAGCGCGATGCGTTCATCGGGAAGGGTCGCGATGTTCCAGCCCCAACTCTCACTCACTCCGCCCCCAAAATACGACACATAGGTCCATTGCGCGGCGTTCTCGTCCACACCCGCGAGGAACGCCGTACGCTGCGCACCCGGGAGCGGGGTCGATTGGATTGCCGTCGCGGTCACCGGCAAGCCACCGCTGTTCGCGACCTCGATGTCGCCCGTGACGAAAGGACGCACGAGCGATGGGTTCGTCGGATCGACCACGAGCGTGACCGCGAAACAACGCATGTGCGGGTCGTAGCCCGAAACCGGTTCGATAATGGTCGACCATGTGAGTGATCCCGTCGCGGTGAGCTTCGTCAGAAAGCCGGCGAGGTGAGCTCCGTCCACGGTCATGTCGACGACGCCGAGGGTCGTCGGAAACGGCCAGACCCCCGGGTTTCCTTCGGGCGGGTCCTGTCCGAGCGTCCACCCGGTCACGTAGGCATTTCCGTCCGAATCGACTTTGATGTCCTCCGCGCAGTCGGGCTGGCCACTCGACAACACGTCCGAATACAACAACGTCGACCCGTCGCTCGAGACCTTGAGCGCGAAGCCCTCGCCCTGTCCAACTTGATTCGGCGGAGTCGTGGGCGTACCGAGCTGCACGCCGGGAAAGTCCCGAACGAATTCGTCGAAGGTGTAGCCGGCGACATAGACATTGCCGTCCGCGTCCACGTCGATGCCGCGTCCGACGTCGATGTTCTCCTCGCCGGTTGTCGTGTCTGCACTCCCACCGATGTAGGAGGTCCAGAGGAGTCGTGCGTCAACTCCTGGCGGTTTCTGACTTGAATCGAATTCGGATACAAAGACGTCCCAGCCGCCATGAAATGGTTTTCCAAAGTACCCGTTAATCATCCACCCCTTCTCCATGAAGTCGTCACTGGTGGTCCCGCCCGTAGCCACAACCCGGTTAGGGCTTGCGATTCCGCCGACGCGTGCGACGTCGAGCAAGACGTCCGCGCCCCGAACCCCGCCGTTCGGGCTCGTCCCCCAATACGTGAACCACTTCGGAGCAAAGAGCTGGAGCGGCGGGTCGATCGTCACTGCGGCGTTCTGATCCCGCGCCGGCAACTCGAACCCGAAGCAATCCTCGCCGAGCAAGATGACCCGGCTCTCGGTTGGCTCCCGGGTGCCATTCGCTTCGCGCACGAAGGAGCGCGGCGGCAGTTGACGCAGCGTGCCGGCCGCAGTCTCGATGCAGAGCGCTCCGTCTCGATCGATCGCCAGTGAACGCGCGCCATCGACGTGGACGCGGACGCGGCTCACGTCCGCGCCGGGAGCCAGCTCCAAGTCGTATTCGAAGTCGGGTGTGTGCCGGACGTCGAGGTCGATGCCGGGGTAGAGGCCCGCGTAATGCACCCGCGACCAGCTCGGAACGAAGCTCCGCCAACGGGCCGGATCATTGCCGAGGAAGTAGTTCGCGTAGGCACTCTCCCGCTCGCGTCCGTCGGGCTTCACATGCTCCGCGCCCTCGAAGCGAAGCCGCACCTCCGCGTATTCGACGCGCGGAAGCTGGATGTCGCGACCCTTGGTGAAGTCACCCGGATCGACCACTCGAGGCACGGCGACGAGGAATGCGTCGCGCGTCAAGCCGACCGTGACGCCCGACCGCTTCAATTCGAACGCGAGGTCCTCGTCGAACTGCCCGAGGTTCTCCATGAATCCGAGCCGCGACACGTCGATCGACGGCGCGCCGGACTCGACAGAGTTCACTTGGGGGGGGGCGACCGATTGGGCGCTCGCCGGCGCGGCGAGATGGATCGCTGTGAGTGCGGTGGCCGCACGCAACGCGAACCGAGACCTCCGAAACGACGCGACTGCGGGCGCGCGAACGGTCATGCGAATCTCCCGACTCTCGATGCCCCCTTGATTGGGGGGAATGATTGTGTCCGGAGGCCGTGACTGTCAAGTGGGCAGAAGCCGGTGGTCGGCCCAAGCGACTCGTGCCCTTCGTGCGGATTCGGAGGACTCGTTCTCTCATCTCAGGTCGCGACCGCGGTGAAGATCCGCCGCACGCACGCGCTTCGTCCCGGTCACGGTCCGCTCCGAGTCCGCGTGCTCGCGCGCGCGCCGCCGCTCCCGGACAACGCGGAACCGCGCTCGACCCACGGTCGTTCGCGCCGCTCGTCCGCTCCGGAAGGTTCACCATGCAATCGATCCTCGTCGCGCTCGCGTCCGCGCTCGCGTTGTCGTCGCCGTCGGACTCCGACCCGCGCGTGCAATGGCTCTCCGAGCACGCGGTGAAGCTCCGCACCATCGATCCGGCCGACGCGGACTTCGCGGACCTCGCGCCGTTGAAGAGCGCGATCGGCGACACGCGCGTCGTGATGCTCGGCGAGCAGAGCCACGGCGACGGCGCCACGTTCGAGGCGCGCGCCCGGTTGATCCGGTACCTCCACGAGGAGATGGGCTTCGACGTGCTCGTGTTCGAGTCGGGCACGTGGGATTGCTCGGTGATGAACGCGCACTTCGGCGAGGACGGAGACGTCTCGAAGCTCGCGCAGCTCGGTCTCTTCCCGATCTGGGCGGCGAGCGAGCAGTGCCGCGCGTTCTTCGATTACGTGCGCGAGACCCACGACTCCGAGCGGCCGCTCGAGCTCGCCGGTTGCGACTGCCAGTTCTCCGGCGTCGGCGGCCGAATGTACGCCGCCGACGTGGTCGCCGAGATCGAAGCCGTGCCGGGCAGCAAGCTCGACGCCGCGGTGAAGGATGCGTTCGTCGCGGTGCATGATCGCCTCGTGCAGTCGCGCGCCGCGCCGTCGGCGGAATCGATTCCGGGCGACGTCGCGGCGATCGACGCGTTCGAGCGCGCGATCACGGCGCCCGACGCGCCGTACGCGAAGGCGCTCGGCGAACGGCGGCTCGCGTTCCTGCGCCGCACGCTCGCGAACTTCCGCGCGCAACTCGATCTCGCGTCGAAGCTCTCGGTGAACGCGCCCGAATCGCAGATGGCGGCGAGCAACATGCGCGACCGGCTGATGGGCGAGAACGTGGTGTGGCTCGCGAACGAGCACTACCGCGGCAAGAAGCTGATCGTCTGGGCCGCGGGGCGGCACCTCGCGCACGACATCGGCGAGGTCGAGCTGGGCAAGGACGGCAAGAAGACCTACGCGCAGTTCGTGACGCTCGGCGACGAGGTGCACCGCGCGCTCGGCGACGACGCCTACACCGTCCTGTTCATCGCGCACTCGGGGGTCGCGGGGATCTGCGGGCAGCCGTCGTTCGACATCCCGGCCGCCCCGGCGGACACGCTCGAGGATCTGCTGCACCGTGCGGGCGCGCCGTACGCGTTCGTCGACCTGCGCGGCGCCCGCGCGACGCCCGGGGATTGGCGGAATGAAAGGATCGGCGCACGGCCGTTCGGCTACGCGCCGTGCAGCGCGCGCTGGGGCGACGTGTGCGACGCGTTCCTGTTCACCGATCGCATGTTCAAGAGCACCACCGCCGGCGAGAAGCACGACTGACGCGCGGTGCGCGCGGCGTCGCTTGCCCCGTCCCGGCGGGGCCGACATGATCGCGCGCATGCTTTCGATCCCGGTCGCTCTCGTCGTCACGCTTCTCGCCGCGCAGGACGCGCCGTCCCGCTGGAGTCCCGCCGCCGCGCTCGCGGCGAGCACCGCTGACGCCGATCACGACGGCGCGGTCTCGGCCGCGGAGCGCGCGTCGTACGTCGCGTCGCTGCCGCTCGTGAAGGGCTCGCCGACCGACGTCGACGTCGCCGCTCTCGTCGCGCGGCTCGTCGCGGGCGAGCTCGACCGCGACAAGGACGGCCGCGTCGCGCGCGAGGAGATCGAAGCGCTCGCGGACGCGGTGCTCGCGGCGGCGCCGGCGCTTCCTTCGGTGCACGATCTCGCTCCGCTCGTCGTCCGCGACGCCGCCGACCAGGACCACGACGGCGCGGTCGCGCGGATCGAATGGGACGCATTCGCGGCCGGGCTCGACCCATCGGTCTCCGACGCGATGCTCGCGTCGTGGATCGCCGCCGCGAAGACGCACGCGCCGGCCGATCGCGAAGCGCTGAACGCGGGCGTGCTCCTGCTCTCGATCGAGTCGACGCTCGACGCCGACCACGACGGACGCGTCACGACGGCGGAGATCGGCGCGCTGGTCGCCGGCCTCGACGCGAACGGCGACGGCATCGTCAGCGCGGACGAATCGCGACCGCCGGATGCCGCGGCCGCGCGGCCGTGGCGCCGACTCGACGAGGGCCGCGCGAGCGAGCCCGCCGAGACGGCGACGCCGCGCATCGGCTGGCAGCGCGACCTCGACGACGCGCTCGCGATCTCGCGCGCCACGGGACGGCCGCTGTTGATCTGCGTCAACATGGACGGCGAGGCGGCGTCCGAATCGCTCGCGAACGGCCGCTATCGCGACCGTGAGTTCGCCCGGCTCGTGAGCGGCTTCGTGCCAATGCTCGTCTCGCCCGACCAGCACGAGACGCGCGAACACGACGACTTCGGCCGGCGGCTCCCCGACCAGCGCTTCGGTCGCGTCATCTGCTCGGAGCACGTCGACGACGAACCGGAACTGTACGCGCGGTGGTTTTCGGCGCGCCGCGTCGCGCCGCGCCACGTCGGCGTCTCGACCGCGACTTCCGAGGGCTCCGTGCTGTTCGACGTGTTCCTCGTGAACGATCTGTCCGTGATCGACGACACGCTGCGGAAGCACGGCGTGCCGATCGCCGATGCGCCCGATCCGACGACGCTCGACACCGACGCGCTGCTCGCGTCCCACGACTCCGCGTTCCGCGACGCGCTCGAGGCGCGCTTCGCCGCGGCGGCGCCGGACGAGCGGCTGCGGCTCGCGGGGCTCGCGATGTCGAAGGAGCGCGACGCACAACAGCCGGAGTTGCTGCGCATGGCGTTCCGCGACACGGACGCGCGCGTGCGGTCGGCGGCCGCGCGTTGCTTCGCGACGCACGTCGATCGCTTCACCAAGCGCACGTTCGAGTGGTTCTCGGAAGCGTTCCGCGCCGCGGGCGACGACCCCGCCGCGACGCGCGAGTTGATCGACGCGGTGCTCACGCCGGACCTCTGGCCCGCGAACTCCGACCCCGCGTCGACGCCGCTCCTTCGCGCCACCGCGCGCAACGCGCGCAACCTCGCGCGCGCGACCGCGGCGTTCGAGGCGCGCTCGACGCTGTTCGACGCGCGCCTGCGCGACGCGATCGCCGCCGCCGCGCCCGCCGGCGAAGATCCGGGCGTCGGCGAGGACGCGCCCGACGCGGCGGAAGTCGAAGCGGAGGTCGAGCGGATGCTGCAGTCGGGAGCGGTCGACGACGCGACGCGCGAGCGCGCGGGGGACCGCCTGCTCGCGGCCGCGCGCTCGATCATCGATCAAGGCGGCGACCCGGGCACGCTGATCGAAGACGCGCGCATCCTCCTGAAGGAAGCGGTCGCCGGCGCGGCGCCGACGCCGACCGCGCTCGCACTCCTCGCGGACGCGGACGAGCGGCTCGGCGATCTCCACGTCGCGGGGGTCCTCGCCGCGCGCGCGGTCAACGGCCTCGCGGATCGCGCGGGGGCGCCGATCGTGGTGCGGACGCTGCGCACGTTCGTCCACGCGCGCAAGGCCGACCTGTTCGCGGCGCTGACCGAAGCGCGCGAGTGGCCCGCGCTCTGGCTCGCCGACCTGCGCGCCGCGCACGAGCTGCTGCTCGAGCATCCGCTCGCCACCGAGGACGACGCGATCGAAGCGCTCACGCTCCTGAACGAGATGGATCTGCGCGCCGCGCAGCTCGGCGTCGCGAAGCGCGCGCTCGCGCGTTTCCCGTTGTCGGGCCGCGTGCACGAGTTCTTCCGGTTCGTGATGCTGCGCGACTTCGGCGCGCAGGCTCTCGAGCGCGCCTACGCGGAGCTCGCCGCGCCGAGCGGTCACGCGCCGGAGTTCGACTGGTACCGAGCGCTCGCGATGCTGAACGCCGCCGGCCGCGACGTCGAGGACCGCCGCACGGACGACGCGCTCGCGGCGTATCGGGAATCGGCGCAGCGCTTCGAGACGTGCGCGAAGGCGGACCCGGCGATCGCCGACTCGTCGTGGGAATGGGCCGCGCAGGCGCTCGGCTCCGCGGCCGACATCGTGCGCGCACGCGGGGACGCCGCGGAGGCGGCGCGCATCGAAGCGCACAAGCAGGAGCTGATCGACCTGCGGCGGTAGGCGCGACCGACCGCGCTCAGTTCACGAACGTGAGGCTCGTTGCGCCGCTCGCGGCGAGCACCTTGCCGGTCGCGGGCTGAACGCCGATCCACGCGTGATCGAGCGTGAGTCCGAGCAAGGCGGGAGGTAGTCCGGCAGCGATCGCGATCGACGACGACGCGAAGCCGTCGGGCGCGAAGTTGCCGAGCGTGGTCGAGAACGGCGGCACGTTCGGTGAGCGCGCGGTCAGCGAGAAGTACGCGTCGGTGTTCAACGGCACCGGGACGCCGCCCGCGACGAAGCCGGGCGCCGTGCCGCTCGCGCTGCCGAGCAAGAGGTAGAGCGCGCCGCTCGGCAGCGGCGCTTCCGAGTGCAGCGTGAACCGCGCGGTCGCGCCGAGCGCGACGGAGACGCGCGCGGTGTCGGTCGCGAGCCGCGGACAGTCGCTCGCGACGGGGAAGCGCCCGTACCGCCACAGCGAGCTCGCGCCGCCGGCGCCGTTGTCCTCGGCCACGTAGAGGTCGCATCCCGTCACCGCGATGCCTTCCGGATGCGAGCCGACCATCGCCCACTCGGTGACGAACGTCCCGCTCGGCGTGAGCTTGCCGATCCGCAGCGTCGGGCTGAACCACACGCACCACAGCACGCCGTGGTCGCGGTCGAACGACAGCTCGCGGATGTCGGTGCGCCCGACGACCGGCTGAGCGCTGCCGAGGAACGTGACGGCGGTCGACGTCGCGCTCGAACGGATCGGCAGGCGGAACTTGTAGATCTTCCCGTCCGCTTGCTCGCCGGCGAGGAACAGCCCGCCTTCGGGATCGAGCGGGTCGGGGACGAACGCGAGACCTTCGAGCCCTTCGTTCGCGGGGCCCGTCATCCACGGCGTGAGGTCGAACGTGCGCGCCGTCGCGCCGGTCGAGATGCGCACTTCGCGGATCGAATCGGGGTTCTCGACGCCGACGTAGACGAAGTCGGTCGCCGGGTCGGCGACCGTGATCGCTTCGAGGTCGCCCGGCACTGAGTAATTGGCGGCGAGCGCGCCGGACGCCTCGATGCTCGTCATGCGACCGTCGTCGGACACGACGAAGAGCCGTCGCAGGGTCGGATGCCAGAGGACTCCGCTCGACTCGTAGTTCGGCGGCAGCGCGGACGAGAGGTTGGTGCCGGGCGTCTGGCCGGGGAACGGGGGCGGCGACTGTGCCGCGGCCCGCGGCGCGAACGCCGCGACCCACACGAGAACGGATGCGAGGGCGGCGCGCATGGGGCCGCGATTCCACCGAGCGATCGAACGTGTGTCGACCCCGGGGCGCGGCCGCGTGCCGCGCGCGTCAGCCCCCGGACTTGCCCGACTCCGGTGCCGTCGGCGTCGCGGGCGCATTGGCGGCGGGCGCCGCGGCCTTCGCGTCGTCGTCGACCGTGAGCTTCCCGTGCGGGTCGATCAGGATCTTCCGCTTCACGCCGGTCGTGTCCTTGAGCTTGATCTCGTAGACGGTCGTCGACTCGTCGCTGTTCTTCACGGCCTTCTCGATCTTCGAGATCTTGCCCTTCGCGTACGGGCTCTTGTCGAACGCGTCGCGCACCTCGGAGGGGAGGCTCTTGAACTCGAGCTTCTCCTCCTCCTTCAGGATCTTCCCGTCCTGCGCGACCTTCACGTCGAGCTCGCGCTTCTTCTTGCCGTCGCCGATCGACACGTCGGCCTCGAACTCCGCGACGCCTTTGTCGTCGACGTCCTTCGTCCACGCCGAGACGACGCCCTTCGGATATCGGTCGGCGACCGCCTTCGCGACGGCGGCGGGGACGTCCTTCGCCTCGACCTTGTCGTCCGCCTTGTTGCAGCCGGCGCCGACGAGCAGGGTCGTGAGCATCGCGATCGAGAACAGTGCCCGCATGGAGAACCTCCGGTCGAACAGGATCGGGACAAGTTGACCAGAGTCGATGAGGTGTTCGTGAGAGGGAAACTGATCGGCTCCGCCGCCCGCTCGCATCGCATCGCGCCGATCCGATAACCTCCCCGCGATGCGAATCCTGCTGATCGAAGACGAGCCCGAGTTCGCACGCACGCTGAAGAAAGCGATCGAGGAGTCGGGCATGGCGGCCGAGGTCGCGACCGACGGCGAGACCGGCCTCGACCTCGCGCTCGGGTTCCCGTGGGACGCGATCGTGCTCGACCTGCTCTTGCCGAAGCGCCACGGACTGTCCGTGTTGAAGGAGCTGCGCGCGCACGGCGTGAAGACGCCCGTTCTGATCATCTCCGCGCTCGACCACGACGAGGAAGTGATCGACGGACTCGATCGCGGCGCGGACGACTACCTGCCGAAGACGTTCTCGCTCGGCCAATTCCTCGCGCGTTTGCGCGCGCTCGTGCGGCGCGGCGGCGGATTGCGCGCCGAGTCGGCGACGCTGACGATCGGCGATCTCGAGATCGATCTCGCCGCGCACATCGCGAGACGGAACGGCAAGGTGCTGCCTCTCACGCCGCGCGAATGGGCGCTGCTCGTGTTGTTCGCGAACAAGAAAGGCCAGGCGCTGTCGCGCACCGAGATCGGCGAGCACGTCGTCGACCGCGAGTTCGAGACCACGTCGAACCTGATCGACGTGTCGATCCACGGCCTCCGCGCGAAGCTCGGGACGCCGAACCTCATCCATACGGTGCGCGGCGTCGGCTACCGCTTCGACGCTCCGGCGAAGACGTGAGAGCGGCGCGTACCCTCAAGGCGCGCGTCGTCCTGTCGACGGGCGCGGTCCTGCTCGCGACGCTGGCGATGTCCGCGTGGATCGTCGATCACCACGTGCGGCGCATTTCGATCCGCGCGCTCGACGACCAGCTCGAGATCGAGGCCGAGGCGCTCGCGACGCTGCTGCGATTCGACGGGGGGCAACTCACTCTGTCATCCGACGAGGACACGCTCCGCACGTTCAGCTCGAAGCGCGACGACGCGTTCTTCCAGATCGTGACGCCGAGCGGCGTCGTCGAGCGCTCGCAGTCGCTGGGCGCCGCGGAGCTCGAAAAACCCGAGGCCAAGGCGTTCGAGCCGTTGAAGGACCCGCGCAAGCGGCGCGTCGACCACGACACGATCGACGCCGGTCCGCGCGGCGAACCGGTGCGCGTCGCGACGGTCGTGATCTCCGCGGAAGTCGTGAACGGCGACACCGCATCGATCGCGACGGCGATGCGCCGGCCGATCGCGATCCAGGTCGCGCGCACGCTCGCGGCGCCGGACAAGGCGCGCGAAGAAGTCGTCGAGGCGTTCGGGATCGCGATCCCGCTCGCGCTCGTGCTCGGCGTCTTCGGCGTGTTCCTGGTCGCGTGGCGCGCGCTGCGACCGATCGCGCGCATGAGCCGTGAGGCGGAATCGATCGGCCGCGGCGCGCCCGTGCGCCTCGAGGTCGACCGCATCGAGGGCGAGCTGCGCGCACTCGGGACGACGTTGAACGGTGCGTTCGATCGTCTGGGCGAGGCGGTGCAGCGCGAGCGGCGCTTCTCCGCGGACGTCGCCCACGAGCTGCGGACGCCGCTCGCGGTGCTGAAGTCGCGCATCGAGCTGGCGCTGCAGCGCGACCGCACGCCCGACGAGTACAAGGCCGCGCTCGCGACGTCGCTCGAGTCCTGCCAGCGCGTCGAGCGCGTCGCGAACGACATGCTGCTGCTCGCGCGGACCGAGGCTGCGCCGCCGCGCGCCGACCGGTTCGACCTGCGCGTCGTCGTCGCGCACGCGCTCGAGTCGGTGCGCGCGGTCCCGTCGTTGCCGCGGACGCCGATCCGCCTCTCGTTGCCCGAGGCGGAGATCGCGGTGACCGGCAACGAAACGCTGTTCGAGCGCATGGTCGCCAACCTGATCGAGAACGCGCTGCGCCACGGCGGCGACGACATCGAGGTGATCGTGACGACGGAGGGCGGAACTCCCGTGCTCCGCGTGCAAGATCGCGGCCCCGGTTTCTCCGCCGACCTCCTCGGCCGCGCGTTCCAACGGTTCGCGCGCGGCGACGCGTCGCGCAGCCGCGACACCGGCGGCGCGGGCCTCGGCCTCGCGATCGTGCAGGCGATCGCGCGCGCGCACGGCGGGACCGCGGAGGTGAAGAACCGCGAAGGCGGCGGCGCGGAGATGACCGTGAGGTTCTCGAGCGGCGCGGAATGAACGGGCAGTCGTCGTGACGCTCTCGATGCGCGTCGCGATCGCCGTCGCCGCGGCGGGACTGATCGCCGTCGTCGCGGTGATCTCCGCGACGAACGGCTCGCAAGGCGAGGTCGCGCGCGCGGGAGCGATCGAGTCGGCGCCCACCGGCGCCCCAGCGGGCAGCGCCCCGTCGGACCCCGCGGCCCGCGTCGTCGAATCCACCGCGCGGATCGATGGGCGGGGCGAGGATGCAGCGTCACCCGCGGCCGCCGCGAGCGGCGCGTCGCCGTGGATGATCCGCGGACGCGTCGTCGAGGACCTCGGCAGCCCCATCGGCGGTGCGTCGGTCTACCTCTATCGCGACTCCGCGCGCGTCGTGTCCACGGACGCGAGCGGACGTTTCGCGATCCGCTCCGACACACTCGAGTCCGACACCGTCTACGCGGTCGCGCCGGGTTTCGCGTCCGAGTCGGGCGATGCGCGGGGCGACGCGCAGGCGCATGCCGAACGGAGAGACAGCGAGGTGACCATCGTGATGACGCGCGCCGGCTCGATTCGCGGCCGCGTCACCGATGAAGCGGGCGCGCTCCTCGACGAAGTGAATCAATGGGCGATCGCCGGGTCCGGCAATCTCGGACCCCGCGCGGCCACGTCGTGCGCGCCGGACGGCAGCTTCGAATTCGCGACGCTCCCGAGTCGAT
The DNA here is from genome assembly GCA_964493525.1 of uncultured Phycisphaeraceae bacterium. Classification (GTDB taxonomy): domain Bacteria; phylum Planctomycetota; class B15-G4; order B15-G4; family JADJEK01; genus CAZBOK01. The sequence goes on from CAZBOK010000018.1 coordinate 15,922, forward strand.
ATCACTACCTCGTGGTCGCGACCGCGCAGGGCTGCGTGATCGGGCAGCGCGACGCGGTTCCGGTCGGCGCCGACCACGTCGATTTCGCGCTCCGTCCGAAGCACTGGTTGCGCCTCGCGGTCCGCGACGCGGCGGACGGATCTCCGGTGCGCGAGTTTCACGTCGCGGCTCGCAGGGAGGACGAGGCGATCGAGTGGGCCGGATCCACGCACGATGACGGCACCGGGTCGGTCGAGTGCAGCGAAGCGTGCGACGTGCTGCTCACGGTCTCCTCGGACGGGTACATCGCCGTGACTCTGCCGCCGATCCGAACCGATGGTCGCGCGGACATCGGGCCGATCCCGATCGCGATGGTGCGGCGCCCCTCCGTGCCGGAGATCGTTCGCCGCGGGATCGTGCGCAACGCACGGGACGGTTCGATCGTCGCCGACTTCGCGGCGCGCGTGATCGCGCCGGCGACCGACGCCCCGGCTCGAGCGGAGATCGACGACGGCGACGACGAGACCGGCGAGTTCACCTGTCGATTCGAGGGAGAAGGTCACTGCGACGTCGAGGTGACCGCCGCCGGATTCGAACCGCAGCGCGTCGCGATGACCGCTGTCCGTTCCGACCCGGCCGCGCCGCCCGTCGAGTTCCGCCTCGAGCCGTCGCCGCCCGACGGCGCATTCGCGACGATCGGCGGCCGCGTCACGATCGACGGCCGTCTCCAGCAGTCGATGGTCGTTCGGCTCGTGAGGGACGAGCGACTGACCTTTTCGGACGCAGCCGGCGAGTACCGGATCGCGCGCGTGCCGCCGGGCGACGTGACGATCGAGGTCGGGTTCGAACGCGGATGCGGCACGATCGCGACGCGCGCGGCGCACGTCGTGGCAGGCGAGAGCGCGACGGTCGACCTCCGCATCGAGACGGGTGCGCTCGACGTCTCGCTCCGCGATGCGCCGGCGGACTCCCCGATCGATGCGTTCATCACCGCTCTGGAGCCCGAGAGCCACGAACTGCTCGCCCGAGCGTCGTGGGTCGGCGCCGCGCGCGCGATGCTGTCCGCGATTCCCGCCGGGGACTGGATCGTGCGCGTCGACGCCGGCGCGTCGGGCATCGTGTCGTGACGCGTCACCGTCGTCGCGCACGTGACCACGCCGGTGACGTTCGACCTGCGCGCGCCGGGCGCGGCGACGCTGGCGTTCGAGCCGTTCGACCGGACGCGGCAAATCGCCGTCGACCTCTCGCTCGACGGCGAGTTCGTCCTGCACCACCGGGTCACCACGGCGTCGCTCGAGCTGCAGGCGCTCGCGCCGGGCGAGTACGCGCTGTCGGCGCAGGCTCGCGACCTCGACTCCGACGTGTCGGTCGATCTGGAAACGACGAGGTTCGCGGTTCGCTCCGGGGAGACGACGCGCGTGCGGGTCGGCCTCGGGCGCCGCTGAGTCAGTCCTTCGCGATCGACATCCCGAACTGCGTCTTCGCGTCGGGCCGGACCATCTCGATCACGAGCTCGTGGCGCGAGAAGCGCAGCCACGTGAAACCGCCGCGCGTCGCGGCGAAGCGCGAGTCGCTCTCCCAGCCCACCTCCTGCGGATTGTCGGTGCCGCCGCCGCCGCCGGAGATGACGTAGTTCACGCCGTTCTTCGGCTCGAGCACCTGCAGCGAGTGGTCGTGCCCGCAGAGGTAGAGATCGACGTGATACCGCTCGAGCAGCGGCTGCACCGCGTCCTTCATGTGACCGTTGCCGCCGCGACCGTGCGAGTAGACCGGGTGATGGCCGAAGACGATCTTCCAGTTCGCGGTCGACTTCGCGAGGCGCCGATCGAGCCAAGTCATCTGCGCGGTCGCTTCGTCCCGCCCTTCGTCGATCGGCTCGGTGTCGAGCGCGAAGAAGTCGAGGTTGGTGCCGTCGCGAAGATGCTGCGAGAAGTCGTAGTGGCGGGCAGGCATGTGCCAGTGCGGATCGTTGCGCGTGCGCTCGACCTGCGCGTCGGCGTCGCCGCCGTGGTCATGGTTGCCGAGGCACGCCCAGATCGGCAGCCCGAAGCGGCCGTACGGCTCGACGATCATCTCGTCCCACTTCGGGTCGTCCACGCTCTCCACACCGCGGTCGTAGACGTTGTCGCCGAGCATGATGAGGAAGTCGGCGCCGTTCTCCTTGATGAACCGCCCCATCGCGTCGGCGACTTGCCACTGACCCGTGCCGCCCGTGCCGCTGTCGCCGAACGCGATCACGCGGAGATAGGACGCGTCCGGTTTCTCGGGCGGCCGCGTGAACGCGGGGATCTCGTGCTCAAGCGATGGATCGGCGTGCGCGATCCGGCCTTCGCGCAGCGTCGCGACGCCCCACGCGGCGAATCCGATCGCCGCGACCGCGCTGATCGCGACGAGGAGACGAACCGACCAACGGCGTTGACTCACGCGGGACTCCGGGCTGCGCGGGCGGGGCGTGACCGTAGTACGGCCGCGTGAGTGCGAAATGAGGCGGGGACGCTTTGCCTTTCCTTCGCGGCCCCGCCCCCTATCGTCGCGCCATGCCCTTCGTCCTGTTCGGCCTCACGTTGCTCGGAGTCGCGCTGTTCCATTCGAGAGCGATGTGGATCGCGCTCGCGGGACTCGTCGCGGTGTTCGCCTACCGCTTGATATTCACCGAGTTCGATCCGGCCGGGCACCTCCTGCACGAGTGGCGCCCGCTCGTCAACCTGCTCGGCCTCCTGGTCGGCTTCGCGCTGCTCGCAGCATGGTTCGAGGAGTCGCGGATCCCGCAGATCCTCCCGCGCTTCCTGCCCGGCGGTTGGCGCGGACCGTTCGCGCTCCTGTGCATCGTGTTCGTGCTGTCGGCGTTCCTCGACAACATCGCGGCGGCGCTGATCGGCGGGACGATCGCGGCGACGGTGTACGGCGACCGCGTGCACGTCGGGTTCCTGGCCGCGCTCACCGCGGCGGCGAACGCCGGCGGCGCCGGCAGCGTCGTCGGGGACACGACGACCACGATGATGTGGGTACGTGGTGTTTCGCCGCTGTGCGTGATGGAAGCGACGATCGCGTCGGCCGCCGCGTTGATCGTGTTCGGCCTGATCGCCGCGCGCCAACAGGCGGCGCACCAGCACGCGGCGCGGCCGTCGCACGCCGCCATCACGATCGATTGGACCTGCGTCGGCATCGTCGCGCTCATCCTCGCTCTCACCATCGTCGCAAACGTGCTGATCGACCTGCCCGCGGCCGGCGTCTGGGCCGCGATCGTGATCGCGTGGCCGTTGCGACGACCCGCGTTCGACGAGATTCCCGCTGCCGCGAAAGGCGCAGCCTTCCTGCTCGCGCTCGTGTTGTGCGCCTCGATGATGCCGGTCGACGAACTGCCGCCCGCGTCGTGGCACACCGCGCTCGCGCTCGGTTTCGTGTCGGCAGTGTTCGACAACATCCCGCTGACGAAGCTGTGTCTCGATCAAGGCGGCTACGACTGGGGCGTGCTCGCCTACGCGGTCGGCTTCGGCGGCTCGATGCTCTGGTTCGGATCCTCCGCGGGCGTCGCGCTCGCCGGGAAGTTCCCGCAAGCGAAGTCGGTCGCGCGCTGGCTGCGCGATGGATGGCATCTGCCGCTCGCTTACGTGGTCGGCTTCTTCACGCTGCTCGCCACGCTCGGCTGGCATCCACACGAGTTGCCGAAATGACCGTCCCTGCGTTCGTCGCCGATCAGCTCGCTCGTCTGAACGTCGTGGTCGAATCGGAGCGGCTCGAACTGTGCGCTCGATTCCTCGAGCTGCTCCTCGACGAGAACACGCGCCAGAACCTCACCGGCATCACCGACGTCGACGAGAGCTGGAAGCGCCACGTGATCGACAGCTTCACGCTCCTGCCGCTGTTGAAGGACGTCCCCGAGGATGCGCGCCTCGTGGACGTCGGCGCCGGCGGCGGCATGCCGGGGATCCCGCTCGCGATCGCGCGCCCCGATCTGCGCGTGACGCTGGTCGAGGCGACCGAGAAGAAGGCGCGCTTCCTCGAGTCCGCGCTGATCGCGCTCTCGCTCGGCAACGTGAAAGTGCGGAACGAACGCGCGGAGACCGTCGGCCACGAGTCGGGCCACCGGCAGAGCCACGACGTCGCGACCTGCCGCGCGCTCGGCCGCATGCGCGAGCTGCTCGAGTACACGCTGCCGCTCGTGAAGAAGGGGGGCGTTCTCCTCGCGATGAAAGGGCGGGACGTCGCGGCGGAAGTCGCCGAGGCCGCGACCGCAGCGAGGCGCCTCGGCGGCGGCGCGCTCGAAGTCCTGCCGGCGTATCCGCCGAGCTTCGACGTCGGCACGACGATCGTGCGCGTCCCGAAGCTCCACCCGACGCCGAACGCGTACCCGCGCCGCCCGGGGCTCCCCCGCAAGGAACCGCTGTGAATCCGGCGCGCGTCGGCTCGCGCGGCCTCGACCGCGTTGCCGCTCGCGCCGCGCGTCAGTACACTCCCCCGACTTCGCCGGGAGCCCGATACATGTCGTTCCGCCGCGTCTCGTCGCTCGCACTCCTGCTCGCCGCCGCCTGCGCGAGCTGCACCCAGTTCGACTACGCCGACGAGTCCCCCGTCCTCGCCAAGCCGTCGGCGACGGTGATGGGCCTCGACGTCCCGGACAGCCCGAAGATCCGCGAACCGTTCACGACGACGCTCGAGGTCCGCGACCACGACAAGAAGCGCTACGGCTACCTCGTCCGCTACGACGCGCCGCCGTCGCACGCGGCGAACGTCGAGCGCACGTTCACGACCGGCACGGTGCTCGTCGAGAACCGCGAGTTCGAGCGCATCGGTTTCATCACCCCGCTCGGCCACGCATGGCGCTTCTCGCGCACCGATCCCGACAACCCCGAGGATCTCGGGCAGGGGAACATCGACTCGCTCTTGCCGCGCTACTTCGAGAAGCCGGGCCTGAGCGCGTCGCCGATCCAGTGAACCGATGACCGTCGCCGGCCGGACCGGGCCGCTCGCCGAGTTCCTGATCCCCGCGCTCGTCCTCCTTTGCATGGCGCGCGGCGCGACCGCGCAGGTCGACGACGCGCTGGCTGCGCAGATCAACGGCGCGATCGACAAGGGCTCGACGTGGCTGCTCGAGTCGCAGTGGCCGGACGGCTCGTTCGCCGGGACCGAGGTCGGCTTCTATCCGGTCGGCGGCACCGCGCTGTCGCTGTTGACGCTGGCGAAGTGCGGCGTGCCGACCGACCACGCGGCGATGCGCCGCGCCCTCGCGTTCCTCGCCGCGCGGCCGATCCATCGCACCTACGAGATCGGCACCGTGCTGCTCGCGCTCGAAGCGCTCGGCCCCGGCCCCCATCGCGCGCGCGTCGAGGAGCTCGCGCGCGAGCTGCTCTCGATCCAGCACGAGAACGGGTACTGGGACTACCCGACGCGCGCGATGGATCTCTCGTGCACCCAGTACGCGATGCTCGGGCTCTACGCGGCGAGTCGCATGGGCTTCGACGTCCCGGCGCCGGCGCTCCTCAAGACCGCGCAGAACGTGCTCGACAACCAGGCGAAGACCGGCGCGTTCACCTACAACTCGGCGTCGGCGCCGAGCGGCTCGATGACGGTCGCGGGTTCTTCGGTGCTCCTGATCTGCGCCGAGCTGCTCACCGCGAAAGACCGCCTGCCGGAGCCGATGAAGGCGCGCATCGACGGCGCAATCGAGCGATCGACCGAGTGGCTGCGTCGCAACTACAACGTCGAGCAGAACCCCGAGCCGACGGTCGCGAACAAGCAGTGGGATCGCTGGATCTACTACTACCTCTACGGACTCGAGCGCTTCGGCGCGTTCGCCGCGAAGGCGCGGATCGGTGATCGCGACTGGTACGAGGACGGCTCGCGCTTCCTGGTGAAGAAGCAGGACCAGGACGGGCACTGGTCGAACGCCTACGCCGAGGACGTGCTCTCCACCGACTTCGCGCTGCTGTTCCTCACGCGCGCGACCGCGAGCATGACCGGCGCGGCGAGCGTGCGCGTGCGCCGCTCCGATCCGACGTCCGCGAACGACGATCAGCCGGTGATGATCCGCGCGACGGGCACGAACCCGTGGCAGATCTGGGTCGCGGGTTTCGCGCCGAAGGCCGTCGAGTCGTGGTCGTGGGCCGACGGCCGGCTCCGCGTGGCCGAGGTGCGCTGGTTCGCGGGTGATCAACCGATCGGCAAGGTCGCCGGCAACACGACCGTCGGACGCACGGCCGAGAACTACGCGATCCAGCACGCGATCGAAACGAACGGCAAGACGCCGCTGCGCGCGGAGGTCGACGTGATCGCCGACCAGGCCGACGGCGACCGCGTCACGCTGCAGTCGAACGTGTTGACCGTGCTCACCGAGAACGTGCTGTCCGCGGAGCAGCTCGCGCGGATCGACGACCTCACGCATGACCTCTGCTACGGCGCGCGCATGAAGGTCCGCGCGTCGAGCTCGTGGGACGGCGGCTGGGCGCCGGAGTTCGCGGTCGACGGACAGGACTCGGTCGCGTGGCTCACGAACGACAAGGACACCGACTCGTGGCTCGAGATCGAGTTCGACCGCACGATCCGCGTCAACCGCATCATGCTGTCCGACGCCGTGTGGCATCCGCACGACCACAACCGGTACTGCCGGCCGACCAAGGTCACGCTCTGGTTCAACGACAAGAAGGGCCCGACCGTCGATCTCCCCGACGATGACTGGGCGCGCCACCGCATCGATCTGCCGGGCGTCGCGTTCAAGGTGCTGAAGATCCACATCGACGCCCGCGTGCCCGGCCACACGCACAAGGTCGCCGTCGGGTTCCGCGAGGTCGAGCTCTACTACGACAAGGACCGCGAGCGCAAAGCGACGACGGAGCCGGGGAAGAAGTAAGGGCGGGGCTCCACTCGGGCGACCTCGCGCGACCGGAGGCTTGACGCCCCCCCCCTTTCGCGAGGTCAACTGCGGCGCATCGAGGCGCGCCCTTCACGCGCGCTCACGCGGGAAACCCGAAGGGAGAACGAACGTGTCCACTTCGCACGCGAAGTTCGCACTGCGCGGAATTGCAAGGCGGTCCCTGCTGGTCGCAAGCCTGTCGCTCGCGTCGTCCGTCGTGCGCGCCCAAACTCCGAAACCGTTCCAGGTGAACTGCGGGCTGTCCGCGGCGCCGAGCGTGGTCGGCCAATGGAGCGGCCCATACGACCTGACGCAGATCACGAGCGAGCACGCGACGCCGACCAAGCCGCTTGCCGAGATCACGCACGCGGCGGTGTTGCCGAACGGCGGCGGCGTCCTGATGTGGTGCCGCATGACGACGCTCGACCCGAACGCACACGGCGGGAACTTCGGGCCCACGCACACCTGGCTGTGGAATCCAGCCAGCCCCACCAATGTGACGAAGCTGGACGTGCCGAACCCGTTCGACGGCAGCAAGGACATCTGGTGCGGCGGCCACAACTGGCGCGATGACGGCAAGCTCGTGGCATTCGGCGGTAGCGATCTGCGGTTCCCACCGTCGCCCGGCGTGCCGTGGACCGGCACGTTTGGAGCGTTCGCATTCGACCCCGCGAGCCCTGGCTGGACCGCGCTTCCGGACCTGACGAAACCGCGTTGGTACCCGACGGGATTCCCGTGTCCCGACAGCGTGTTCCGCGTGTTCGGGACTTACGGACTGCCTGCGGAGTTTCCGCCGGGCTCTGGCGAAGCGCCCGCGGACTACGCCGATCGATTCCTCACTGCGGGGACCTGGGAGAAGAAGCTGAACATGCTGTCCGACCCGAACTGTGTCGAGCTCAGTCCCATTTCGTTCGACCCCGTCACCACGCTCAACTACCCGGCGTGCTTCCTGCTCGCGAAGGGCAAGAAGATCTTCGGGGCTTCGGGAATCCGTGTGGGTGAAGGCGACACGTACGGGGTGAGCGCCGCGG
>CAZBOK010000019.1:0-23494 GCA_964493525.1 uncultured Phycisphaeraceae bacterium
GGGGCTCGGTACGTGGAGAAGGATCGCGCTCTCGCGGAGACGTTCGGCGCGGCCGCGCGAGCCGCGGGTGTTCGGCGCATCCTCTATCTCGGAGGGCTCGGTGAAACGCGCGACGAGCTCAGCGCGCATCTGAGCTCGCGGCGCGAAGTCGAGCGCGAGCTGGCGCGGCACGACGTCCCGGTGACGACGCTGCGGGCCGCGATGATCATCGGCTCCGGCTCCGCGTCGTTCGAGATCCTGCGGTACCTCGTGGAACGGCTGCCGGTGATGGTGACGCCGCGCTGGGTGCGCACGGAATGCCAGCCGATCGCCGTCTCCGACGTTCTCGACTGCCTGGTCGAGTGCCACGGACGCGCGGACACCGCGGGCCGGACCCTCGAAATCGGCGGCCCGGAGATCGTGACCTATCGACAGTTGATGCACATCGTCGCGCAGCACCGCGGTCTGCGGCGCGTGATCGTTCCGGTGCCGGTGCTGACCCCGCGCCTCAGCGCGCTGTGGATCCACCTCATCACGCCGGTGCCCGCGCGCCTCGCGCGCCCGCTCGCCGATGGATTGCGGAACCGCCTGGTGTGCCGCACCGATGACGCCGCCGCGCTGCTCGGCACGAAGCGCATGACGATGGTGGACGCGATCGCCGCTGCGCTCTCTCTCGCAGCCGGCGAACCGGAGTCGCGCTGGTCGGATGCCGGCGTCGTCGCGGGCGATCCGGACTGGTCGGGCGGCACCGTCTTCATCGACTCGCGCGAGACGATCGTTCATGCCTCCGCGAAGGCGGTGTTCCGCGCGGTATGCCGAGTCGGCGGCGGTCACGGCTGGTACGCGGCGGATTGGCTCTGGCGCGTGCGCGGCGCGATCGACCGATTCGTCGGCGGCCCCGGCCTGCGCCGAGGACGCCGCGACCCGGAGCACATCGGCTACGGCGAGGCGCTCGATTTCTGGCGCGTGCGCGGGCTCTCGCCCGACCGGCGGCTCGAGTTGTTCGCCGAGATGAAGCTTCCCGGAGTCGCGACGCTCGCGTTCGACATCGAGCCGCGCGGCGCGAACGAAACCTGCCTGCGACAGACGGCGCGCTTTCGACCGCGCGGCCTCATGGGGCTCGCCTACTGGTACCTCGTGCTGCCGCTCCACGGGTTCGTGTTCCGCGGGATGCTGGCCGGAATCCGTCGCGCGGCGGAGGTCGAAGCCGGCGCCGCCGACTTTTCGGCGACTGCTGCATCCGCCGCGGCCCCCTCGACGAACTCACTGACATCGAAGATCGAATCCGTCAGTTCGACTGACCCAACCAAGGAAATCGAATCATGCTGACCTCCCTCCTCACCGTCTCGCTCGCGATTGCCACGGGCGAACCCACCACCTGCGCCGCGGGCGACGCCAAAGTGCAGGCGAACGATCTCGTGACCGTCGCTGCCGGCGCGGGCGACTTCAAGACGCTCGTCGCCGCCGTGAAGGCGGCCGGGCTCGAAGACGCGCTGCGTGGCACCGGCCCGTTCACGGTGTTCGCGCCGACCGACGCGGCGTTCGCGGCGCTGCCGAAGGGCACGCTCGACTCGCTGCTGCTCCCCGAGAATCGCGAGCAGCTCGCCGGCATCCTGAAGTTCCACGTCGTCGCCGGACAGAAGGACGCCAAGTGCGTGGTGGACTGCGCGCGGTTGATGACGCTGCACGGCCAGTCTCTGGCCGTCTCGATGAGCGACGCGGGCGCGATGATCGGCAAGGCCCGGATCGTGAAGACGGACGTCGCCGCCTCGAACGGCATCATCCACGTGATCGATCGGGTCCTCCTGCCCTCGAAGCGGGCGGACATCGTCGACACGGCGATCGGCGCCGGCAGCTTCAACACCCTGATCGCGGCGGTCCAGGCCGCCGGGCTCGAGGAAGCGCTCCGTGGCGCGGGTCCTTTCACCGTGTTCGCACCGACCGACGCGGCGTTCGCGAAGCTCGACCCCGCGACGCTCGCTTCGCTGCTGAAGCCGGAGAACAAGGAGAAGCTCGCGGCGATCCTGAAGCTCCACGTCGTCGCGGCTTCGGTCCTGAGCACGAGCGTGACGGCGTCGACCAACGTGAAGACGCTGAACGGCCAGGAGATCATGGTCGAGCCGAAGAGCGGCAAGGTGTTCGTGAACGGCGCGCAGGTGACGACGGCTGATCTCATGACCGAGAACGGCGTCATCCACGTGATCGACACGGTGCTGCTCCCGAAGTGATCGGACGCGGGGCTCTCTTCCCCATCGAATGACTGCGCGCGCCGCAATAAACGCGGTGCGCGCAGTCATCGTTAAGCTGGCGCGCATGACGGCCAGCGTTCTCCAAGCGATCGCCGCTGGTTCACCCGACGCGGTGGCCGTGTGCTTCGAGAAGTACCTGGGGCCCATCCGAGCGATCGCACGCCGCTACATCGGATCGCTCGACGACGTGGACGACGCGGTCCAAGAGGTCTTCCTGCACCTCTGGAGGATGTCGGGTCGGTTCGATCCGGCGCGAGGGTCGGAGGTCGCGTTCGTCCTGACGATCGCCCGCCGTCGACTGCTCGACGTGGCGCGCCGGCGCGGGAGAGGACTCGGCCGCGAAGTCTGTTCGGAGGACTTCGACTTCGAAGCCGAAACCGTGCCGGATGCGGCCGAGGTCCGCGAGGAAGCGCAGCGAATAGAAACCGCGATGGCGGCGATCGATCCCGTGGAGCGCAGAGTGATCCTGTTGTCGGTGGAGCAAGGGCAGTCCCATCAACAGGTGGCGGAACGGACGGGCTTACCGCTCGGAACCGTCAAGAGCCACGCGCGCCGGGGGCTGGCGAAGATCCGTGAACTGTTGCGGGACTCGGCGGGCGACGCCGGCCGAACCTGAAGGCGAAGGAAACTCGAATGCCGAACCGAGGACGATTCGCCGCCGAGCTGCTCCGGTCCTGCTCCCGCGCTCTCGCGGCCGGCGTCGCCGAACGCCAGGAACAACTGCAGCCCGACCTGATGCGGACCTACGGGGCCGCCGGGTCGCAGGACCTCGCCGGCGACACGGAACCTCGCCTGCTGCAGCTCGCCGCGGCGCTCGAGGTCGCGCGGCCCGCGCTGTTTCACGACGCCGTTTCGTTGCTCAAGGTCGCGCACGTCGCGCGGGATCTCCCGGTGGAGATCCTCGACGTCAATCTTCAGTGCATTGCGGAGGAGATCGCGGCGCAGTTCCACGACGCCGCGGCCGAAGTCGCGGTCGAATGCCTGACTGACGCGCGCCGCCACCTCGCGCAGGCGCCGTCCTCGCTGCCGTCGCTGTTGGCGGAAGACGCGCCGCACGTAGACCTCGCGAGGCGCTACCTGCTCGCGGCGCTCGAGGCGCGGGCAGACGATGCGGTCACGCTCTTGACCGCCGCGTTCGATCGCGGGGTCCCGGTCACCGAGCTGCACTCGCACGTCATCACGAAGGTGCAGCACGAGATCGGCCGGATGTGGTTGATGAACGAGATCCACGTCGGCGAAGAGCACGTCACTTCGCAGTTGACGTCGCGCGCAATGGCGGCGCTCGACGAGCGTGCGCCGCGCTCCCGGAGACTCGCGGGGCGCGCGCTGTGCACCTCGGTCCCCGGCGACCTTCACGATCTGGGACTCCGATCGGCAGCGAACCACCTGCGATGGGCGGGGATCGACACGGTCGTCCTCGGAGCGAGCACGCCGCTGCCCGACCTCGTGCTCGCCGCCGTCGACTTCTCGCCCGATCTGCTGGTCGTGTCGGCGAGCGCCACGGTGCACGTGTGTTCGGCGAAGCGCACGATCGAGACCCTCCGCGCGCGCCTCGAGACGCCGCCGCCGGTCCTCGTCGGCGGCCGGCCGTTCGAGGTCGTCCCGGATCTCTGGGAGGTGATCGGCGCCGACGCGACGGCCGCGACCGGGGACGAAGCAGAGAGACGCGCCGCGGAGCTGATCGCGAAGTCCGCCGCGCGCCGCGCCGCGGGGTAGCGCGACCGGTTCTGAGCTGCCGCTACGATGCGCGCCTCGCGCGCTCGCGTGAGAGGAAGGCCGCATGAAGCCGAAGATCGCACTGTTCTGGCCGGGCGACGCGCGCGAGATCCCGAACGAGCTCGCAAAGCCGAACATGGAGGAAGCGACCGCGCAGCTCGAGCGCGCACTGAAGAAGCTCGGTCGCGAGACGTACCGCGTGCCCGGCTTCCTGTCGAAGCCGCACCACGCGATCGAGAAGCTCGGCCCGATCGACGACCCGACGATTGGCGTCTGCGTGCATTGGATCTACGGGCCGCACACGACGGACGGAGTCGTCGGCAAGGACAACCCGTTGCTCCTCGCGTCGAACTTCTCGGGCAAGTGGCCCGGGCTCGTGGGGCTCCTGAACACGGGCGCGTGCCTGGAGTCGCTCGACCGCCCGTTCTCGCGCGCGTGGACCGATCACGCGGACTGGACCACCGACGCGACGTTCATGGCGCGGCTCGACGAATGGTGCACGACGGGCCGGATCCGCTACGACGAGACCGACCTGCGCTACCACGCGCCCGTGTCACCCGCCGCCGCGGCGCTCGCGAGCGAGGTCGCCGCGGAGTTCCGATCGCGCCGCGCGCTGCTCCTCATGCTCGGCGACACGTCGATGGGGATGATCAACGGCTACTTCGGGCCGCGCCTCTTGAACCGCCACGGCTTCACCGAGCACAAGATCGACCAGGCGTGGATCATCGACCGCGGCCGTCGCATCGACGCCAAGCGCATCGACGACGCGTTCCGCTTCGTGACGGACAAGGGCGTGACCTTCCATTGGAAGGAGAACGGCGCGGAGGACTTCGACGAGGCCGCGACGCGCGAGCAGCTCCGCGACTACCTCGTGGTGAAGGACCTCGTCGAGGAGTTCCGCGCCGACTGCATCGGCTGGCAATACCAGCTCGGATTGATTCCGCTGCGCGCGCCGTCGGACCTCGAGGAAGGGCTCTTCAACTCGACGTGCCGGCCGGAGTCGAACGGCGACACGATCGTCTGCTCGACGGAGGCGGACCAGGGCAACGCGCTGCCGATGGAGCTGATGAAGCGCATCCTGAAGAAGAAGGGGCTGCACCAGGCGGTGATGTTCCACGACGTGCGCTGGGGCGCGGAGCACGACGGGCGCTTCCTGTGGGTGCTGCTCAACTCCGGCTCGTGCGGCGCGTTCGCGTTCAACCACGATCCGAGCACGCTCGCCGGCGCGCACAGCTATCGCCAACCGTCGCTCTACTTCCCGACGCCGGGCGGCTCGTTCGCCGGCGAGAGCCTGCCGGGGAAGATGACGTGGGCGCGCGCCTACATCCGCGGCGGGCGACTCTGGATGGACGTCGGCGCGGGCGAGGTCGTGAAGCTGCCGCCGAAGACGCGCGACGAATGGTGGAACGGGACGACGCGCCAGTGGCCCTTCATGGCCGCGGACATGGGGATGGGTCGCGACACGCTGATGGCGCACTACCTCTCGAACCACGTCGCGGTCGCGTACGGCGACGTGTTCGGCGAAATGGTCGCGCTCTGCCAGGAGATGGGGTTCCAGGTGCGCGTGATGGGCAAGGCCGCGGGGTAGGCGTGCGGCGGTCCGAGCGGAGCGGGCTGCGCGCGCACACGCGCGCGGCTGCGATCGCGAGCGCGAGGTGATATCGCCCGCAGCAAGCTCGTGCGAAGACTCGGCATGCGCCGGAAGAGCGCTCGCCGCGCTCCACCGAGCGGTCCGCGAAACCGTCGAGATACAGTGTCGCTCGAGAGCCGGCCGACGTTCGCCGGCTCGGAGCGACGCCAATGCCCATGCCCATCCACCGGCTCACGATCCGCGGGTTTCGATCGATTCGGCAGCTCGAGGACTTCGAGATGCGGAGCCTCAACGTTCTGATCGGTGCGAACGGCTCCGGGAAGAGCAACCTGATCGAGTTTCTCGAGATGCTCACGAGCTTCGTACGCGAGTCGTTCCAGTCGTTCAGCCGCGAGCGTGGCGGTGCGCGGACATTGCTGCATCGCGGTGCGCAACCAAGCGATCAGATCTTCGGCCGGGTGAACTTCGCGAGCGCGGGTTACGACTTCACGCTGAAGCCCACGGACGACGGCGGGCTCTACTTCGACGAACAGAGCACGTGGCGCGGTCCGATCTCCAATGGTTTGGACTTCCATCGCCAACTCGCAAAGGGGAGATCTGAGTCGGGACTTGGCAAAGCGGCAAGGGAGGCAGGAGCCGCGACCCACGGGGACGTCGCACGGGTCGTGGTCGACGCGATCCAGAGCTGGGTCGTCTACCACTTCCATGACACGAGCAAGCAAGCTTCCATTCGACTGGCGCACAAAGTCACGGACGACGACCGAATGGAGGAGCGCGGCCGAAACCTCGCACCGTTTCTTCTGAGCCTTCGAGCATCGCAACTGTCGGCATACGAGAGGATCCGGGACACCGTGCGATTGACCGCGCCGTTCTTCGACGACTTCCGACTGAAGCCGCGCGATGAGGGCGGCGAGAGCGTCGTCGCACTCGAATGGTTGCAGCGCGGCAGCACGGAACCGTTCTTGAACAGTCAACTCTCGGATGGAACGCTTCGCTTCATCGCGCTCGCGACGACGCTCCTCCAACCGACGCTGCCCGCGACGGTGATCATCGACGAACCGGAGCTTGGCCTTCACCCACAAGCAATCGCGGTCCTCGCTGGTCTCTTGAAGTCGGCGGCGACGCGCACGCAGGTTTTGGTGTGCACACAATCGCCAACGCTGCTCGATCACTTCGCGCCGGAAGACGTCGTGGTCGCCGAACGGCGAGAGGGAGCATCCCACTTCTCTCGTCCGAATGCGAAAGAGCTCGAGTCCTGGCTCGAGGACTACTCGCTCGGACAGCTCTGGCAGAAGAACGTGCTGAGAGCGGAGCCAACGCGTGATTAGGGTCCACGTGTTCGCCGAGGGTCCGAGCGAGCAGATCTTCATTCGTGAAGTGCTCGAGCCGCATCTACGCACGAGGTCCATCCTCGCGACCGCACGCCTCGTCGGCGGGCAGGGCGGCGATGTGAGACTGCGGCGCGTGGTGCGCGACATCGCGAGTTCGATCAAGGCCGATCGCTCCGCCCGGTTCACCACACTCTTCGACTACTACGGGCTGCACGCAGACTGGGGCAAGACCCCGGGGATCGCGGCGAAAGGATCGGCGGCGGAAGCGGCTCGACTCGAAGCACGGCTCGAAGCCGAAGTCGCGCGCGAAGTCGGGTCCGAGCTGATGCCGAACACGTTCATCGCTTACCTCCAGGTGCACGAGTTCGAATCGCTGCTCTTCTCGAGCGTTGAACAGCTCGGGCGAACGCTCGACGTCGATCCGCAGAAATTCGCATCGATCGCCGACTCGTGCGGCGGCCCGGAACTGATCAACGATTCGCAGACCACGGCTCCTTCGAAGCGGATCGCGTTGATCGCGCTGCACTTCCAGAAGACGGTGCACGGTCTGAGCTGCGCGAAGGAAACCGGAGTGGCCGCGATTCGCGAGCGTTGCCCGCGCTTCGCCTGTTGGCTCGAACGCCTCGAGCGCCTCCCCGAATCCGCCTGACCGCGTCCCGATCGCGCACGCGTCGCACGCGCCGCTACGATCCCGCCCCATGCCTTCGGACCTCCTGCTCGGCGTCGACGTCGGCACCGGATCCGCGCGCGCGGGACTCTTCGATCGCGCCGGCGCGCGCCTCGGCGCCGGGGTGCACCCGATCCAGATCCGCCATCCGCGCGAGGACTTCGCGGAGCATTCGTCCGACGACATCTGGCGCGCGTGCGGCGTCGCGATCCGCACCGCGCTCGCGCAGGCGGGCGCGCGGCCGGAGCACGTGCGCGGGATCGGCTTCGACGCGACGTGCTCGCTGGTCGTGCTCGACGAGCGCGATCGACCGGTCAGCGTCTCGCCGGACGGCTCGGCGGCGCACGACACGATCGTCTGGCTCGACCACCGCGCCGTGGATCAGGCGGCGCGCATCAACGCGACGCGGCACGAAGTCCTGCGCTACGTCGGCGGCACGATCTCTCCGGAGATGCAGACGCCGAAGCTCCTGTGGTTGAAGGAGAACCTCCCCGACCGCTTCGCGCGCGCGGCGCGCTTCCTCGATCTGCCGGACTTCCTGGTCTACCGCGCGACCGGCGCCGACGTGCGTTCGCTGTGCACGACCGTGTGCAAGTGGACGTACCTCGGGCACGAGCAGCGGTTCGACGCGGAGTTCTTCCGGTCGATCGGCCTGCACGAACTCGCCGACGAGAACTTCCGCCGCATCGGGACGCGCGTCCGTCCGATGGGCGAGCGCGCGGGCGCGTTGACCGCGAAGTCGGCTCAGGAGCTCGGGCTCGCGCCGGGCACCGCGGTCGCGGTCGCGATCATCGATGCGCACGCCGGCGGCCTCGGCCTGCTCGGCGCGCGCGTCGGCGGCAGCGCGCCGAGCATCGACGACTTCGACGCGCGCGCCGCGCTGATCGGCGGCACGTCCACCTGCCACATGGCGGTGTCGAAGGAGCCGCGCTTCATCGCCGGCGTCTGGGGCCCTTACTTCTCCGCGATGGTCCCCGGCCTGTGGCTCACCGAAGGCGGACAGTCGGCGACCGGCGCGCTGATCGACCACGTCATCAAGAGCCACGCGCGTCATCGCGAGCTGGCGGAGCAGGCGGACCGCGAGAACACGACGGTCTACGCGCTCCTGAATCGGCGCCTCGACGCGCTCGCGGCGGGCCGGTCGATCGCGGCGGAGCTCGCGCGCGATCTGCACGTGATGCCGGACTTCCACGGCAACCGCTCGCCGCGCGCCGACGCGACGCTGCGCGGGATGATCTCCGGGCTCAAGCTCGCGGACTCGGCCGACCAGCTCGCGCTCATCTACCTCGCGACGATCCAGGCGCTCGCGCACGGGACTCGTCACGTGCTCGACGAGTTGAACCGCGGCGGATACCGCATCGACACGCTCGTCGCCTGCGGCGGCGATCTCAAGAACCCGGTGTTCGTGCGCGAGCACGCCGACGTGACGGGCTGCCGCATTGCGCTGCCGCGCGAGCCCGAGGCGGTGCTGCTCGGCAGTGCGGTCCTCGGCGCCGTCGCGGGCGGAGTGCACGCGGACGTCCTGACGGCGATGGGCGCGATGTCGGGAGACGCCACGATCGTCGAGCCGTCGCGCGGCGCCGTCGCCGAGTACCACGCGCGCAAGCACGCGGTCTTCCAGCGCATGCACGCCGATCAACTGGCCTATCGCGCGCTGATGGACGGCTGATGCTCGGTCGGCGCGGCGCGCGTCGCGGTCGTCACGCGCTCGCGAGGTCGACGCCGAACAACTTCAGCTCCTCGCCATCGGGAGCGATGCGGACCATGCGCTCGAATCCGAACCCGAGCGATTCGAGCAGCCGGATCGACGGCGCGTTGCCGGGGCTCACGATCGCGACGACCCGGGCCAGACGCACGACGTCGCGTGCGTGCGCGAGCGTCGCGACGACCGCTTCACGCGCGAAGCCGCGGCCGCGGTGCTCGGGCAGGAACGCGTAACCGACGTCGACGTGCTCGAGCGCGTCCCGCTTCAGCAAGCCGCACATCCCGATCGGGACGTCGTCGTCCTTCCGCGCGACGCGCCACAGACCGAAGCCGTGCTTCGCGTAGCTCGCGAGCGGCCCCGCGGCGAGGTAGTCGCACGACTGCGAGAGCGTGCGCACGCCGCGATCGGCGATGTGTCGGATGAAGTCGGGATCGTTCAACAGCCGCAGCACGAACTCGGCGTCGTCGTTCGTGAACGGGCGGATCGTCAGGCGCTCCGTCTCGATCAACGCGCGCTCCCGGACCGCTCCGTCGAGGAGGACGCCGCGCCCGATCCCTCGATCGCGGCGCGCACGGTGCGGCTGATCTCGGCGAGCGTGTAGGGCTTCTGGATGAATCCCGAGATCGGCGTGCCGGCGAAGCGGCGAGCCGACGCGTCCTGATCGAACCCGCTCGAGAGCACCGCGACGACCGACGGGCGGATCTTGCGCAGCTCCGCGAGCGTCTCCTCGCCATCCATGTTCGGCATCGTCATGTCGAGCAGGACGAGCCGGACGCGGTCGGCATGCTGGCGGAAGATCTCGATCGCGTCGCGGCCGCTCGCCGCGGTGATCACGTCGAAGCCGATCGAATGGAGCATGCGACTGACCACCGCTCGCACCGGATCCTCGTCGTCGACCACGAGGATCGTCCCGCTCCCGACCCAGGGCGAGGCCGGAGCTTCCCGCGCCGCGGACGCCGGGATCGCCGTCCGCGACGCGGGGAACAGCACGGTCATCGTGGTCCCCGCGCCGACCGCGCTCTGCACTTCGATCGTGCCGCGATGACCGCGCACGATCCCGAGGACCGCGGCGAGGCCGAGCCCTCGACCGGTGAACTTCGTCGTGAAGAACGGGTCGAAGATGCGCGCGCGCGTCTCGGGCGACATGCCGGAGCCGGTGTCGCGCACTTCGAGGACGACGTAGGTCCCGGCCGGAAGTTGGTCGTCGAGGTAGGCGTCCGCGAAGAAGGCGCGGTCGCACTCGCGGGTGGAGGTGCGGATGGTGATCGTCCCGGGGCGATCGCCGATCGCTTCCGAGGCGTTGATCACGAGGTTCATCACGACCTGTCGGAACTGCGTCGCGTCGCCCTCGACCGCGGGGAGATCCTTCGCGAGGTCGTAGCGGATCGCGCACCTCTTCGAGATCGAGATCTCCAGCAGCCGCGTCATGTCGCGCGTGAGGCTCGAGAGATCGATCGGCTCGATGACGAAGCGGCCCTTCCCGGAGTAGGCGAGCAACTGCGTCGTGATCTCGGCCGCACGCCGAGCGCCGCGGATCGCCTCGGTGATCAGCGCGCTCGCCTCCGAGTCTTCCGGCAGGTCCTGCCGCGCGAGGTCCGCGTAGCCGATGATGCTCGTCAGGAGGTTGTTGAAGTCGTGCGCGATGCCGCCGGAGAGCAGGCCGAGACTCTCGAGCTTCTGCGCGTGCTGCAGTTGCGACTCGAGGCGGCGGCGCTCGTCCTCGGCCCGCCTCTGCTCGGTGATGTCGCGCGCCGTGCCCGTCGCTCCGACCGCCTTGCC
Organism: uncultured Phycisphaeraceae bacterium; assembly: GCA_964493525.1. Classification (GTDB taxonomy): domain Bacteria; phylum Planctomycetota; class B15-G4; order B15-G4; family JADJEK01; genus CAZBOK01. The sequence continues at coordinate 11,018 of CAZBOK010000019.1, forward strand.
GTCCGCATCGTGCAGCGCGATCGCGTTGAAGCTGAGCGTGACGGGAGCGCCGTCCTTCTTGAGATGCACCGTCTCGAAGCCGTAGGTCGGGCGGCCGGACTTCACCGCGGCGAACTCCTCGAGGTCGGCGCGGTGTCGCTCCGGCGCCTCGAACTCGGTGAACGGGCGGCCGAGCATCTCCTCCGGTTCGTAGCCGTAGATCGCGCGCGCGCCGCGCCCGTTGACGAACGTCCAGCGCCCTTCCGCGTCGACCGACCAGATCAGATCATGCGAGGTCTCGACGAGGTCGCGGTACTTCTTCTCGCTCGCGCGCAGCGTCTCCTCCGCGCGCGTCTTCTCGAGCGCGATGCTCGCGAGATGCGCGGCGATCGCGATGCTCTCGAGATCCTCGGCGCTCGGCGTCGCCGGCGCGTCGTGGTAGATCGCGAACGTGCCGAGCACGCGGCCGCCGGCCGACACGATCGGCTCCGACCAACAGGAGCGCAGGCCGGCGCGCCGCGCGAGCTCGCGGTACGGCGCCCAGTACGGGTGCGTGTCGATGTCTTCCGCGATCGTCCGGTTGCCGGTCGCGGCCGCGGTGCCGCACGACCCGACGCTCGGGCCGATCTCGATCCCGTTGATCGCTTCGTTGTAGAAGCCCGGGAGATGCGGCGCGGCCCCGAGCTCGAGCCGCTTGCCGGAGCCGTCGAGCAGGAGGATCGAGCAGCGGGCGGCGGGGAGGTCCTGCTCCACGAGGGCGACGATCGCCTCGAGGATCTCCTGGAGCGGCCGCCCCTGCGTCATCCGTTCGAGGACGAGGCCGCGATGCCGCTCACGTCGACCGACGCGATCACGACCGCCGTGTTCCGGAACTGCCGCACTCATCGCCGTCGACCCCCTCCGCCTGAGCCTTTCGCGCGACCGGCGCACATCGTACGCCACCGCCTTCCACCAAGTCATTCATCGGCAGGTTCGTGACCGGTCATGCAGTCGGGGCAGGCCGGCGGGCATCGTCCGCGCCGCCGAGAATGTTCGACCCGCGCGACGATTTTCGTGGGACGGAACCGATCGCGCCGCGAGCATCGCGCTTCGATCGGAGGCGACGATGCGGTCATGGGCGGCGGCGGTGGTGCTCGGAGCGTGCGCGGTCGGGTGCAGCGCGGAGCGGACGATGGATGCGGCCGGATCCGTGGATGCGAGGCCGGGGCGGTTCGTCGACCTCGAGTTCGACGCGGGTGGAGGAAAGCGCGTCGCCGTGCTGTACGTCCCCGCGGCGTACGACGGGAGCGATCACGCCTGGCCGCTCGTCGTGTTCCTGCACGGCCTCGGCGAGCGCGGCGACGACGGCAAGCAGCGCACCGTCGGCATCGGCCCCGCGATCGAGAAGAACCCGGAGCGATTCCCCTGCCTCGTGCTGATGCCGCAATGCCCGAGCGACCGCACCTGGACGAAGATCGACGCCGACTGGGCGCGCGCGTTCGAGCCCGCCGAGGATCAGATCGACGCCGCGATCGCGGAGACGGAGCGTCGCTACCGCGTCGACGAGCGCCGCGTCGCGCTCACCGGGCTCTCGATGGGAGGGTTCGGCACGCTCATGTACGGAGCGCGCCGCATCGATCGCTTCTGCGCGCTCGTCGCAGTGTGCGGAGCCGGCCGACTCACGGATGCGCCGGCGCTCGCGACGCGGCCGCTCTGGTTGATCCACGGCGAGAGCGATCCGACGGTGCCGTCGCGACTGTCGAAGGACATCGCGCGCGCCGTGATCGTCGCGGGCGGCGACGTGCGGTTCACGGGCTACGCGGGCGTCGGACACAACGCGTGGGACCGCGCCTACGGCGACCCCGAAGTGATCCGCTTCCTGCTCGCGGAACGCGGCGCGCCGCCGCGCTGAGCGCCGCGGAAGCGCGACCGCGCGGTTCTCGACTCCTCACTCCATCCGCGTCGCGGACGCGATGACGAGGCTCTTCACGCGCAACGCCGGCGGCACGGTCGCGAGCAGCGCGAGGAACGCCGCGACGATCGGGACCAGGATCGCGTCGAGGAGCGGAGTCACGGGGCGGACGTCGAGCCGGCTGATGACGCGGATCGCGTCGACGAGGAGCGACGAGACCGGCGCGCCGGCGATCAGCGCGAGGATTCCCCCGACGAGGCCGAGCGCGATCGACTCCGCGGCGAGCATCGACCCGACCTCGCCCGCGGTGACGCCGAGCGCGCGCAGGAGCCCGATCTCGCGGCGGCGCTCGAGGAGCGCGACTGTCAGCGAGTTCCAGAGGCCCACGAACGCGAGCAAGGTCGTCATCGCGAGCACGACGCGGAAGATCCAGAAGTCGCGGTTCATGTCGGCGAGGTAGTCCTGCCGGACTTCGCGCGCCGTGCGCGCCGTCTGCACGTCGCGCGGCGCGAGCCACGAGAGGATGCGGCCGCGGGTCACGTTCGCGTCGTCGCCGTCCTTCACGTGGAACACCCAGTTCGTGCCGCTCGCGTCGTCGAGGCAGAACGCGTTCTTGAACGTCGGCATCGCGAGCACGGCGAAGCTGCGGTCGTCGGGGAAGTACCCGAACACGTCGGTGACGCACGCGACGCGAACCGCGAGCGCGCCGCCGCGCGCGGAGAGCCGCACCTCGTCGCCCGCGACCCAGCCGTAGCTCGCCGCGAGGAACTCGGAGAGCACGATCGATCGGCCGGCGCGGAAGTCGGCGGCGCGCGCGGAGCTGTCCGCCAGCTCGGGGATCGCGCGCACGGCGGCGTCCGGGTCGACGCCGCGGATCGGGAACGGCGCGAGCACCTCCGCGGTGAGCGGAACGAACGCGGCCACGCCTTCGGCCTGCGCCGCCTTCGCGACGTCCGCCTTCTCCAGCGGCCGCGTCTTCAGGAAGATCCGCCCCGCCGTCGCGCGATCGGTGAAGCGCAGCATCTCGTCCTTCAGGCTCTCGGTGATGCCGCGGATCGCGAGCACCGCCGCGAGCACGAGCGCGATCCCGACGGTGGATCCGAACACGCGGTGATGCGAGCCGCGCGTCGACGCGACGGCGACCGGCAGCAGCTCCGGCTTCCGCGACAGGAGGACGCGCACTCCGCCGAGCACCGCGCGCTGCACGATCGCCGGAACGAGGAGCACGAGGCCGAACACGAGCGTGATCCAGCCCGCGGTCTCGAGCACGATCTTCAGCACCTCGTCCTGTCGTTCCCCGAGCGACGGCGTGCTCGCGTAATAAAGGAGGAGCAGGACGCCCGGCAACGCGCCGAGAACGAGCGCGCGCGCGAAGCGATAGGGATCGGGCCGGTACGCGATCTGCCCGGCGCGCACGGCGTCGATCACGGAGATCCGGCGCACGCGCAAGAGCGGCGACACGACGCCGAGCACCGCGGCCAGCGCGCCCGCCGCGAGCACGATCGACACGAGCGACCACGGGACGTCGAGCACTTCGAACGGCTTGCCCCAGCCGAGCGTCGTGATGCCGAACGCGTCCATCACGCGCACCACGACGAACGCGAGGCCGAGGCCCGCCGCGGCGCCGACCAGCGCGAGCACGACTCCTTCGAGGATCACCGCGCCGGCGATCTCGGCGCTCGTGAGGCCGAGCGCGGAGAACAACCCGATCTCGCGCACGCGCTCGACGAGCGAGAGCGAGAACGCGTTGTAGATGACGAACAGGCCGAGCAGGAGCGAGAGCGCGGCGGTCATCGTGATCGCCTTGCGGAACGCGCGCTGATCGATGCGCTCGCCGACCAGCGCGGAGCGCGGCTTGTCGACGACGAACGACGCCTTGAGACGCTCGCGCACGTCCTGGTACACGGCGCCCGCGGCGAGCTTCGCCCAGAACACCGGCTGCACATGGCCTCCGGCGACCAGCGACAGGCCGCGCGCATACGGCACGATCACGGCGCCGCGCCGGCCGAGGCCGTCGTCCTCGACGACTCCCGCGATGCGGAACGTCTGCGGCGCGCCGCCTTCCTCCCGCGGCGCGACCTGCACGCCGTCCTTGCACTGCGTCGGCGGCAGCGCGCGCTGCAGCGAGATCTCGTCGCCCGGCGCGACGCCGAGCGCCGACGCGATCGCGCGCGGCACCAGCGCGAAGCTCTCGTCGTTCGACAGCAGCGTCTCGCCCTCCGCGACGCGCCACGCCGAGAACGTCTGCCCCGCGCGCGGATCCGCGCCGACGAGCTCGACGTCTGCCGCGGCGCCGCCGTTCTTCGCGAGCCGCGCGCGCGAGAAGAACACCGGGAGCACTTCGCGCAGATCGGCGTCCTTGGTGAGGACCTCGGGCACCGCCGCGTCGCGCGCGCCGGTCTCGATCGGCCGCAGCTCGACGTCGGGCTTGCCCGAGAACGACGGACGGCGCAGCTCCTCGGTGAGGATCGTGTTGTGGTCCACGATGATCACGGACAGCACGGTGGCGACGCCGACCGCGATCCCGAGAACGGAGGTGATGCTGCGGGACGGCCTAGAGGCCAAGGATCGCCATGCGATCCGCGAGGCGAGCCTCATTCACGTCCTTCCCGTCCACGACTTCGTCGAGGAGCTGTCCATCCTTGAGGAAACGGATCTGATCGGCGGTCGCGGCGTCGCGCGGACTGTGCGTGACGAGCAGCACCGTGCGGCCGAGCTCGTCGACCGCGTTGCGTAGGAGCCGCAGCACGTCGCGACCGGCGGCGGTCGAGAGGTTCCCGGTCGGTTCGTCGGCGAGGACGATCGGCGGCTCGTGCACGACGGCGCGCGCGATCGACACGCGCTGCATCTCACCGCCCGAGAGCGTGTGCGGCCGGCGCGGCAACAGCGGAGCGATGCCGAAGAACTCGACGATCTTGGCGAAGCGCGGGTCGTCGGCCGGCTTCTTCACGCCGCCGAGCAGGAGCGGGATCGCGACGTTTTCCGCGACGGTGAGCGTCGGCACCAGATTGAAGAACTGGAACACGAAGCCGATCTTCTGGCGGCGCACCATCGTGCGCGCGCGCTCGTCCATCTGCGCGAGGTCCTGTCCGTCGATCTTCACCGCGCCGGACGACGGGTGGTCGAGGCCGGCCAGCAGGTTGAGCAGCGTCGACTTCCCGCTGCCGGACGGCCCCATCACCGCGACGAACGATTCGCGCTCGACTGCGAGGGAAACGCCTTTGAGCGCGACGTGGCGCTGCTCGCCGTCGCCGAAGATGCGGAACAGGTTCTCGACCTGGAGGACGGCGTCGCTCATGCGGGGCGCAGTCTGCCGGGCCGATGGAACGAACGCAATAGAGTTCTTCGCAATGTAAAGCTCTCGCGGCAGTCCACGCGGCTGCCGCTCTTCTACCGCGGTGGATGGCACGGCCCGCAGGACGATCGCCGCGGCTTCGCGAGATCTCTTCTGGACAACACTTAGCGGTTCCGCTAACAATCTCTCCCATGCCGCGGCAGGAATCGAAGGCGCGCATGGATGCGTATGAAGCGGTGTTCACCGCGCTCGCGCATCCGGCACGCCGTCGCATCCTGCTCACGCTCCACTTCGAAGGCGACTCGATGACCGCCGGCGACCTCGCGAACCTGTTCGAGCACGCATGGCCCACGACGACGCGGCACCTGCACGCGCTCGAAGCGGCCGGGCTCGTTCGGCACGAACGCCGCGGTCGCACGCGGATCTACCGGATCGATCGACGCCGCCTGGAACTCGTGCGGGACTGGCTCGCATGGTTCACGAAGCCACCCCACTGACGGAATCGGCGACGGAGGAACGCATGGCGACGAAGCGCAAGACCGCGAGCAAGCCCGCGAAGCAGAAGGCCGCCCCGAGGCCGACCCTCGTCCGGCGGGCGGACGTGCCGCGGCTGTTCCGCATCAACATCGAGGTCGGCGACATCGATCGCGCGGCGACCTTCTACTCCAAGCTGCTCGGGCTCACCGGGCGCAAGCAGGCGGGCGCGCGCTGCTACTTCACGACCGGCGCGGTCACACTGCAGGTGGTCGACGTCTCGTCGACCGGCGCGCCGCACACCGCCGCGAAGGCGCTCTACTTCCACGTCGACGACCTGGTCGCGATCCACGAGCGCGCGAAGGCGCTGAACTGCCTCTCGCGCGCCGACGTCCACGGCGCGTCCGGCGGCGTGATCACGGTGCGGCCGTGGGGCGAGCGCTCGTTCTACGCGGACGATCCGTGGGGCAACCCGCTCTGCTTCGTCGAAGCCGGGACGACCTACCCGGGCTGAGACCGCGACGCCGCGCGATCAGTGCGTGAGCACGAGGAACGACGGGCTGCTCAGGAGCCCCGTCCCCGATGCTCCGGCGACCGCGAACTGCTCGTACAGCTCGACGCCGTCCAGGCTCGCGGGCAGATCGCTTGAAGCCACCGGAGTCTGGAACAGGATCTCCCCGGTCGCGCCGATCGGCCCGAGCGGGAGGACGAGCATCGGGGCGGCGCACACGAACGCTCCCTTCAACCCCGGGACGAACGCGCCGCTCGGCACGGCGGAGACGAACAGGACCGCCGCCTCCCCGGGTTGCCCGCGCACCCACGTGGTCACGGTGTCGGGCAGCTTGGCGAGCGCCGACACCCACAGCCGGCGCGTGGTGTCGACGATCGTCGACATCGACCCGGTCGTGACGACGACGGCGGGCGGAGTGACTCCGAACTGCGGACAACCGCCGGCGTCGATGCCCGCGATTCCCGCCGTGAACGTCGTCTCCATCGATCGCAGCGTGCCGCCGACCACGATCGCCGGAGCGCCGTCGCTGCTCGGGAGGCAGGTGCCGTTCTCGAACGCACCGTTGCCGCCGCGGCCGCCCTCGAGGGTGCAGCGCGCGAGGAAGAGCGAACCCGAGACGAATTCGATCGCCGGTATTCCCGCCTCCGACGAGACCGGCGGACCGCCGAACAGCGGGACGCCCGCGGATCCGCCGCTGCCGCCGAACATCGCGACGTCGTAGATCGAGCAGCCCGAGTTCTCGACGCGCAGCGCCGGATGGATCGTGACCCACGGATTCGTGAACCCCGACGTCGTGCTCCCGCGCAGCACTCCGCGTGAGACCACGACGCTCGCGGAGTTCGTCACGCGCAGCTCCATCTCGCACTCCTCGAGGAGCACGGGGCCGGCGCAGTTCACGACGTCGACCGGATTCAGGTGGACGTTGTTGGAGCCGAACCAGAGGTCGCGGATCATGACCTTCTGCTGCGCGCCGATGTTCCGGATCGTCAGACCGAAGAACGCGGGCTCGGTGAATCCGGCGGGGTCTCGGATCAACGTGAGGCTCTTGCCGTCGATCGTGAGGAAGCCGAAGTGACCGTCGATGACGACGATGATGTCGCCGTCGGACGCGGCGTCGATCGCCGCCTGCGCCTCCGTGAAGTCGGCGCCGACGGTGAGACCGGCGACGGTCCACACGCGGCCGGCGCAGAGCGCGGTGGGCGCGGTGGCGGAGAGCCCGATGACCAGCGCCGTCGCAGTGAGGAACGCGAGCTTCATGTCGAACTCCCGAGAAGACCGCCCGCGGTCGGCGGATCCGCGCCCTCGAACGGCCGGCGAGCCGGATCAGGCCGCGGTTTCTCCGGATTCGACCGAGGTTCCGCGACTTCGCGCGGATCCTCGGCCTCAATCTCATGAACGCGGCGCTGCGCGCCGTCGGGGCGCGCGCCCGCGGGGGTTCGCGTCCGGCGATTCTTCGCGGACCGCGGAGAATTCCCGCCCCGGGAATCCGGCGAGCGCCGTGAGCTTCGTGAGCGTCGCCCAGTTGCGGGAGGTCACCGCGTCGCCGAGCGCGCGCTCGACCGCGGGCCAGACCTTGCTGTTCAAGATCCCGTCCGGGCACCACAGGTACGCCGCGCGCGAGCCGACCGCGAACGCGTCCTTCCCCCACTTCGCTTGCGCCAGCTCCGCGAGCCGCGCGCGCTCGGACGCGTCGCGCAGCACCGTCACGACCGAGCGCGACGGATCGGTCGCGATCTTGCCGTGCGGATACTCGCGGGCGATCGTCGCGAGATCGCTCGCCGTGAGCACCGCGACCCGTGCGGAGATGCCGGTGCGCTCGACGAGCGCCGCCTCGATCTTCTTCGCGAGCCCGTCGGCGCGCGCCGCGCCGCCGACCGTGAACACCACGTTCCCGCTGTTCAGGAGCGTCACGATGTCCGTGTACCCGAGCGCCTCGAACATCGCGCGCAGATCGGCCATCGCGACGCGCTTCGCCGTGCCGACGTTGATCCCTCGAAGCAGCGCGACGCAGCGGGTGGGCATGGTCAGTTCCCATACTGCGGGATCGGACGGTAGCGGTTCATCGGCGAGGACTCCGTCGGGGTCGGTGCGAGGTAGGGGCCGCGCTCGTCCGCAGAGAGATACAACACCATCGATCGCTTCCTCGAGCCGGTGCTCTCGAGCACGATGCGATTCGCGGCGTCGACGGAGTACTTCATGTTGGTGGTCTCGGACACGTAGCCGTAGTCGCATAACGTGGCCGATCCATCGGCGGAGAGTTGGATGTCGCGGTCCATGTCGGTTCCCCACCACTTCCCGTCGAACGACCGGAACCAGACGAATCCCCGATCGCGAAGGAGCTCGGTGAGACACGGAACCGGGACTCCCGGCATCGTCGAGGGCGGGTCCGCCTCGACGGGCGGATTCGACGGAGGGTCGGACTCGGTGCAACCGAGCGCGCCGACGAGCACGACCCACGCCACGCGTCCGACCACGTCCACCTCCGCAATGCTCGACACGAAGAATCCTAAACTCCCTGTCGAGATCGGCGCGCGCCGCGCGTCCTCGTCGCGTTCCGCAACCCGAGAACGAAAGGTCGCACGATGGCGAAGTTCATGTTGATCCTGCGCGACGATCCGAAGGGGTACGCCGACTACAGCCCGGAGCAGTTCCAGCGGCTGATCGAGAAATACCGGGCCTGGTCGCAGCGTCTCGCGGCCGAAGGGCGCGTCGACCTCGGGCGCAAGCTCAAAGACGAAGGCGGCCGCCTGATGCGCAAGAAGGACGGCAAGCTCTCGGTGAAGGACGGCCCGTTCAACGAGACGAAGGAGGTCGTCGGCGGTTTCTACATCATCAAGGCGGACGACTACGACCACGCGGTGAAGCTCTGCAACGATCACCCCGCGTTCCTCACCGGCGGCAGCGTCGAGATCCGGCAAGTCGACTTCATGGGCGGACCGGAGGAGTAGTCGGCGCGATGCCCGAGCCGCTCGCTCCGCGCGAATCATCGGACCCGATCGAGCATCTGTTCCGCCGCCATCACGCGCGGATGGTGGCGGCGTTGACGCGCGTGTTCGGCAGCTCGCGGCTCGATCTCGTCGAGGACGTGGTGCAGGACGCGCTGGTCGCGGCGCTGCGCACCTGGCCGTACCGCGGCATCCCCGATCGACCCGACGCTTGGTTGATCCAGGTGGCGAGGAATCGCGCGCTCGACCTCGCGCGCCGCGAGAAGCTCGCCGCCGAGCAGCAAGACGCGCTCGCGCGCTGGGGCGCGGCCCGCGGCGACGATGCGCCGGCGAGCGACGGCCACGAGATCGCGGACGACCAGCTCCGCATGATCTTCACGTGCTGCCATCCTTCGCTCGCGCCGGAGGCGCGCGTCGCGTTGACGTTGAAGACGCTGTGCGGGCTCTCGGTCGCGGAGATCGCACGCGCGCTGCTCGCGGAGGAGCCCGCGATCGCACAGCGCCTGGTGCGCGCGAAGGCGTCGCTGCGCGCGATCGACGCACCGTTCGAGGTGCCGGGACCCGCCGAGTGCGACGCGCGGCTCGATTCGGTGCTCGAGGTGCTGTACCTGCTGTTCAACGAGGGGTACGGCGCCGCCGCCGGCGACAGCGTGGTGCGCGCCGATCTCGCGCACGAAGCGCTGCGGTTGATCACGTTGGTCGCCGCCGATCCGCGGCTCGCCCGACCTCGGGTTCGCGCGCTGCGCGCCCTGTTCCTCCTGCAGTCGTCGCGGCTCGTCGCACGGCAAGGCGCGGACGGCGAGCTGCTCACGCTCGCGCGGCAGGATCGCTCGCGCTGGGACCACGCACGGATCGCCGAAGGAATGCGCGAGTTCGAGCGTTCGATCGAAGGCGACGAGCTCTCGCCGTTCCACGTCGAAGCGGCGATCGCGATCGAGCACGCCCGCGCGCCGAGCGCGTCCCGCACCGACTGGCGCGCGATCCTCGGCCACTACGACGTCCTGTGCCGCCTCACCGCGTCGCCGATCGCGCGCCTCAACCGCGTCGTCGCGGTCGCGAAGGTGCATGGCCCGGTGGCGGCGCTCGCGGAGCTGGACGTCGTGGGCGCAGAGCCCGAGCTCGCGCGGTACCACCTCGTCGACGCCGTGCGCGGGTTCTGCCTGTGGACGCTCGGCGATCGCGCCGCGGCGGCCGCGGCGTTCGACCGCGCGGCGGACGCGGGCGGCTCGGAGCCCGAGCGCGCCCTGCTGCGCCGGAGGGCGGAGCGTTGTCGCGCCGGCGCGGAGGTCGACGAGTCGCTCGAGTTCTGATCCACTCGCGCCGCTCCTGCCGAACGATCGGGATTGGGGAGCCAACGCCGGCCGCGCACGGCCGTTCATCGCGCGGCTCACGGAGGATCGAACCGATGTCCGCCCTGCCGATCGTCATCTGCCTGCTCGCGGCAAATGGCGACGCGCCGCACGAGCCGCGCGATCTCACGCCGATCCTCGCTCCGATCCTCGAGAAGAGCGGCCTGCCCGCGCTGGGCGCGGCGATCGTGACGTCGGACGGGCTCGAGGCGATCGGCGCGGTCGGCCTGCGCTCGTCAAGCGCGAACGAGCGCGTCACCGCGTCGGATCAGTGGCACCTCGGTTCGTGCACCAAAGCGATGACGGCGACGCTGGTCGCGCGCCTCATCGCCCGCGGCGACCTCTCCTGGGACACGACCGTCGGCGACGTGTTCGGCGAATCGATGCCCGCGATGGACCCCGCGTGGAGCGAGGTCACGATCGAGATGCTGCTCTGCCATCGGTCGGGCGCGTCGCTCAACCTCGATCCCGCGATCTGGCAGAAGCTCGAGTCGTCGGGCGGCACGCCGCGCGAGCAACGCCTCGCATTCGCGCGCGACGGACTCGCGCACGCTCCCGACGCGCCGGTGAACTCGCGGACGACCTACTCGAACGCCGGTTTCATGATCGCCGGCGCGATGATCGAGGAGATCGAGAACGCGACGTGGGAAGAGTTGATGCAGCGCGAGGTCTTCGGACCGCTCGGGATGAACGACTCCGGCTTCGGCGCGCCGGGCACGCCGGACCGCCTCGACCAACCGCTCGGGCACACGCGCGCGGAATCGGGCTGGCGTCCGATCCCGCTCGGCCCGGACGCCGACAACCCCGCGGTGGTCGGGCCGGCCGGGACCGTGCACGCGACGCTCGGCGACTGGGCGCGGTTCGCACGCGCCCATCTGCGCGGCGAGCGCGGGGACGAGAGCTTCCTGAAATCGTCCGACTGGGAATCGCTGCACGCGCTGCCGGAGATCGACTGGAGCTACTCGCCCGGCTGGATGGTCACCGAAGCCGAATGGGCCGACGGCAAGCTGCTCCGCCATCTCGGCAGCAACACTTACTGGGTGTGCGAGATCTCGCTCGCTCCGAAGCAGGACGTGGCCGTGCTGATCGTGACGAACGTCGGCGACGACGCCGCGGAGAAACCGTTCGCCGAGACGCTCGCCGCGCTCGTCGCCGACCACGCCGCGCACCGCGCGAAGTGACGCCGCGCGCCGCGCTCAGCGCCGCGCGGTCCGAGCGAGGAAGATCGACAGGTCGCCGCTCTCGTAGTTCGACACGATCAGGTCGGAGCGTCCGTCGTCGTCGAGGTCCGCTGCGATCACGTGGTCCGGGCAGTTGCCCGCGTGCAGCTCGATGCCGGGCGCGGCGGTGAAGCCGCCCTTGCCGTCGCCGAGCAGGATGCGCGGACTCGGTCCCGTCAACGTCGCGGCGACCACGTCTACGTGGCCGTCGCCGTCGAAGTCCGCCGCGTCGATCCCCCACGTCGGCTCCGCGAGCTCGATCGGCGAGCCCGGCGCCGGCTCGAACGCCGCGCCGTCGCCCAGCGCGCTCCCCTTGTTGATGAGGACGTCGAGCATGCCGACGTCGTCGTGCGTCGCGAGGAGATCCGGCCGCCGATCGCCGTCGACGTCCGCGCTGATCAGGTAGCCGGGGCGCTCGGCGACTTGGAACGGCGCGCCGCGGATCCGCGCGAAGCCGCCGTGTCCATCGCCCGCGAGCACGTCGATCCGGCCGCCGAAGATGTTCGGCGTCGCGAAGTCGACGCATCCATCGCCGTCGAGATCGCGCACGACGATCGCGTCGTACGGCCCGCGCCCCACCTTCACGGGCGATCCTCCGGCGGGCGCGAACCCGCCCCGGCCGTCGCCGAGCAGGACCGACACGCTGTCGTCGAACACGTTGGTCGTGAGCAGGTCCGCATGGCGATCCCCGTTCACGTCGCTGATCGCGACGTCATGTGTGTGCGGCCGGCCCGACAGCGCGGTCACGAACGGCGAGTGCGGCGCCGTCCGCAGCCCGCCTTTCCCGTCGCCGAGGAGCACCGTGACGCGCGC
>CAZBOK010000020.1:0-22127 GCA_964493525.1 uncultured Phycisphaeraceae bacterium
GATCGAAGCAATCGAAGCGCCGCGCCGAGAACGCGCGACGCGACCCAGTCCTCGGCCTTCGTGAGCCCGCGCTGCGGCGTCCCGCGACCGGCGAACTCGTCGGACGTCAGCTTCTCGAACGAGGCGTGGACGTCTTCCTTCGTGATCGTCGCGAGCGCGTCGTCGAGCGCCGCGGCTTCGCCGGGCGACGTGAGCACGATCGACAAGTAGAGGAGGAAGGTCATCGCGCTGTCTCTGCCGCCCCAGCGTCCCGGCGCGCGCCGCGAACTTCAAGCGTTCGCGGGCGAAGCCGTGATCAATCCGGATACCCGTTCGGATGCGCGACGAGCCACGACCACGCCGTCTTCAGGATCACGCCGAGGTCGGCGTAGCGCGGCGACCAGCCCAGCTCCGATTTCGCGCGCGCGGACGACGCGACCAACGTGGCCGGATCGCCCGGGCGGCGCGGGAGTCGATCGACGCGGAACGGGACGCCGGTCACTTCCCGGGCGCGGTCGGCCACCTGCTGGACCGAGAACCCGCTCCCGTTGCCGAGGTTGAAGGCGCGGCACGACCCCCCGTTCGCGGCGAACTCGAGCGCCCGAACGTGGGCGTCGGCGAGGTCGGTCACGTGGACGAAATCGCGCACGCAGGTGCCGTCGGGGGTCGGATAGTCGGTGCCGTAGATCTGCAGGCTCGGCTTCTTGCCGGCGGCCGCGAGCAGCGCGTTCGGGATCAGGTGGGTCTCGGGGTCGTGATGCTCGCCGAGCTCTCCTTCCGGGTCGCATCCGGCCGCGTTGAAGTAGCGGAGGAACACCGGCCGGAAGCGGGCGACGTGGGCGAGATCGGCGAGGATCTGCTCGCCGATGAACTTGGTCCGGCCATACGGGTTCACCGGGCGCTGCGGGGAGTCCTCGGGGATCGGGGAGACGTCGGGCTGCCCGTAGGTCGCGGCGGACGACGACAGCACGAAGACCTCGACCCCGACCGCGACGCACGCCTCCGCGAGCCGGAACGTGCCGACCACGTTGTTCTCGTAGTACTCGGCAGGTTTGTCGACCGACTCGCCGACGTAGCACGACGCCGCGAAGTGGAGCACGGCGTCGACCCGGTGCTCGGCCAGCACCTGCTCGACCCGCCCCCGGTCCTGGATCCGCGCGACGACGAGCGGCTGCCCGCGCACCGCCGAGCGGTGCCCCGTTCGCAGGTCGTCGAGGATCACCACGGAGTGCCCGCGACGGATCAACTCCTTCACAGTGTGACTGCCGATGTATCCGGCTCCGCCGGTGACGAGAACCTTCAAGCGTCCTCCGCTGATCGCGCAACTCGTTCTGTTGTCGGATGTTTCGGCCGCGGGCCGCGGCCACGGGCTCGCGTCGCGGGCGGGATTCTAGGGCTGCATCGAAGATGAAGGGCGGATGATTTTCGGTTGAACGAGGGGGGGTCAACCCTAGGATCCTTCGCCGTCGTCCGGTCACCGAGTCCTGTTTCGAGGCGATGCCGATCGCCGCGAGAACCGCAGGGGTGGCGGGAACGATCGCAGCGAAGAAGGAGCCCTCCGGTTCCTGGCCTCGCAGTCAGAAGCGCCAGGAGCCGCAGACACCGCAAAGAGGCGGAGTCGAGACCGAAGGAGGTCGAATGTCGCCGCAAGTCGCGGTCTTCTTGGGAATCATCATGCTGGCGCTTTTGCTCCGGCTGTACATCGAGTACCTACAAGACGAGAAGTGATCGCCCGGTCGCGCCCATCGCAGTTCGTGATGTGAAAGTTCAATCCGAAGGGTCGGGTCCGCGGAGCGGGTCCGACCCTTCGATCGTTCGACCCCGGAGTCCGCGGGACGCGGACGGTAAGGTGACGCTGATGAACCCGCTCCTCAAAGCCGAACTCCCCGGACTTCCCCTGAAGAACCGCGGCAAGGTCCGCGACCTCTTCGAGGTCGCCGACGGCCTGCTCCTGGTCGCGACCGATCGCGTCTCCGCATTCGACGTCGTGATGGCAGAGGGCATCCCGCACAAGGGCCGGGTGCTGACCTATCTCTCCGAGTTCTGGTTCGGGACGCTGAAGCACCGGCTGCCGAACCACCTGATCACGACCGACGTCCAGCAGATGCCGCCGGCCGTGCGCGCCCACGCGGCGACGCTCGAAGGCCGGACGATGTTCGTCCGCCGCTGCGACCCGCTCCCGGTCGAGTTCGTGGTGCGCGGGTACCTCGCCGGCTCCGGCCTCAAGGACTACCGCAAGACCGGCGCGATCTGCGGCGTGAAGCTCCCCGCAGGGCTCGAGGAGAGCAGCCGCCTGCCGGAACCGATCCTGACGCCGACCACGAAGGCGCAGGTCGGCCACGACATGCCGATGACGTTCGACGACGTCGCGGCCGTGCTCGGCAAGCCGCTCGCCGAGAAGACCCGCGCCGCGGCGCTCGGCATCTACAACGACGCGCACGCCGCCGCGGAGAAGCGCGGCCTGCTCCTCGCGGACACCAAGTTCGAGTTCGGAATGGTCGACGGCGAGCTGGTCTGGATCGACGAGGCGCTCACCCCCGACTCGTCGCGGTATTGGTCGAAGGCGAGCTGGCAGCCGGGCAAGCCGTCCGAGCCGTTCGACAAGCAGCTCCTGCGCAATTACCTGCTCACGCTCGACTGGAACCAGAAGCCGCCGCCGCCGCCGTTGCCCAAGGACCTGATCCAACGCACGTCCGAGCGATACCTCGAGACCGCGCGCATCCTCACCGGCCGCTCGCCGCTGGACGGTGCGCGATGAGCGTGCGATCGGTCGCCATTGTCATGGGGTCGGACTCCGACCTCCCCCACTTCGAAGGCTGCTTCCAGCAGCTCCGTGATCTCAAGATCCCGTTCGAGGTCCGCGTGCTCTCGGCGCACCGCACGCCCGACGTCGCCGCGCAGTTCGCGCAGGATGCCGAAAAGAACGGCGTCGGCGCGATCATCGCGGGCGCGGGCGGTGCTGCGCACCTCGCCGGCGCGATGGCCGCGAACTCGCTCCTGCCGGTGATCGGCGTGCCGATCGCATCGACGCCCCTCCAGGGGTTCGATGCGCTGCTCTCCACGGCGCAGATGCCCCCCGGGATCCCGGTGGCGACGGTCGCGGTCGGCGCGATGGGCGCGACCAACGCCGCGATCCTGGCGGCGCAGATCCTCGCGCAGTCCGACCCCGCCCTCCGTTCGCGCCTCGGCGACGCTCGCACGAAGATGCGCGAGAAAGTCGCGGCGAAGGACCGCGAGGTCCGCGAGAAGTACCGGCCGAACTGACTCGATGCCCGTCCCGACGATCGAATGGGTGAACGCGGAGTCCGACGGCGCGGCCGGCGGTCACGTCCGCATCGTCGATCAGACGCGCCTGCCGACGGTCCTCGAGTACCTCGACCTCCGCACCAAGGACGAGGTCCGCGACGCGATCCGTCGCCTCGCGATCCGCGGCGCGCCCGCGATCGGCATCGCCGGCGCGTTCGGCTTGGTGCTCGGCATGCAGCACTCGACCGCGGCGACGCCGGAGCAGTTCGACGCGGAGGTGAAGTCGACGGCCGAGTTCCTCGCCGCCGCGCGGCCGACCGCGGTCAACCTGTTCTGGGCACTCGATCGGATGAAGCGCGCCGGGAGCCGCCTGAAGAAGAAGCCGCTCCCCGAAGCGCTCGCCGGTCTCCTGAAGGAAGCGCAACACATCCTCGACGAGGACCGTCGCGTCTGCCGCAAGATCGGCGAGGCCGGCGCTCCGCTGGTTCCCGCCGGCCGCAGCGTGCTCACCCACTGCAACGCCGGCGGTCTCGCGACCGCGGACTACGGAACCGCGCTCGCGGTCCTGTTCCGCGCGCGGGAGCAGGGCAAGAAGTTCCGCGTGTTCGTCGACGAGACCCGACCGCTCTTGCAGGGCTCGCGGCTCACGGCGTGGGAGCTGATGCAGGCAGGGATCGACGCCACGCTGATCTGCGACAACATGGCGGGCGTCGTGTTGAAGACGCGCGACGTGGGCGCCGTGTTCGTCGGCGCGGATCGCATCGCCGCGAACGGCGATACCGCCAACAAGATCGGCACCTACTCGCTCTCGGTGCTCGCCAAGGCGCACGCGGTGCCGTTCTACGTCTGCGCGCCGATCTCCACGTTCGACCTCACCCTCACCGACGGCTCGCTCATCCCGATCGAGGAGCGCGATCCGCGCGAGATCACGAACGGCATGGGCAAGCAGACCGCTCCCGACGGGATCGAGGTCTTCAACCCGGCGTTCGACGTGACGCCGCACGAGAACGTGACGGGCATCGTCACCGAGTTCGGCCTCATCGACCGGCCCGACGCGGAGCGCGTCGCGCAGTTCTTCGCGGAACGCGTTGCGAAGAAGCCGCGCAAAGCGCCCGCGTGACCGCGCGGATCCGGGCCTAAAGATCGGCCCCCCAAAAAGCGGAAGAGAGAGCGAACACCTCGGCCTGCCGGCGCCGCGGACTGCCGACGTGTTCCTCGCGAGGGATCCGCCATGACCGCTCGAACCAAGCGCGTGAAGGACGAGTCGTCGATCGTGGACGAGCTGCCGCCGCTGCCGACCGAGACCCGCAACGATCAGGAGATGCTCGCCTTCCTGCAGGCGATCGACACCTGGAAGCGGAAGAGCGGCCGCAACTTCCCGTCGTGGAGCGACGTGCTCGACATCCTCCACGGGCTCGGATACCGGAAGTCCGCCCACTGAGCGCGCGCGGCCCGCTCGGCCGCACGCTCCCGCCGAACGCGATGGAGAACGCGACGCCGCCGTGAGCGCGCGCCGCGACCGCGTTTGCATCGTCGCACGAGGTTCTCACGGCTCGGTCGCACAACCGTGCGGCTTGCGATCCGTCCGGGAGGAGTCGACCCGTCCTCGACCCCCCGGAGCCTCCATGCGCCGCGTCCTCGTCGCCCTGTCGTTCCTCTTCCTCTCGCTGCCGGGGTTCTCCGGCGTCTCGTACTCGAAGCTGACCGATCCCGCGATCGAGCGCGCGTTCTATGCGTCGCAGGGCAAGGACCATCGCGGCGACCGCGTCCACCTCCACGTGAAGGCGTCGACCCTGCTCGGCGACCCGGAGTCGGAAGTGAAGACGCCGCGCGGCGGGCGACTCCTCCGCTTCCGCAACAAGTCCGTCCCGCTGATCGTCGCGCCCGGCAACACCTACTACCGCAAGATCCTGCAGCGCACCGACCGCGGCGATCGGATCTGCGTGAAGGGAGAGGTGCGCGCCGATCCCGGCGCCGCCGGCGATCGCCTCGCGATCTGGGTCCACACGCTGAAGACGGCGCCCGCCAGTTCGAAGGCGAAGTCGAAACCGCCCGGCGCGAAGACGAAGCGCGGCGCCGGCCGCTGACCGGCTCGTCCTTCGGCCGCCGGGCGTTCGTTAGGATCGCTGCCCGATGGCCGAGACGTCAGAGCGAATCGCGCACGGGATCGCCGGGTTCGCGGCGCGCGTCTACCTCCGCAAGCCGGACCAGGCAGAGCTGCTGAAGCTGAAGTTCCCGGACCTCCGCTCCGTCTGGGCCGGTGCGTGGAACGAGGCCGCCTTCCGCGCGGGCGCCTCGCGTTCGTTCCGCCTCACGACGCTGAACGTCGAGATCACCAACCGCTGCAACCTGCGCTGCGTGTACTGCCCGGTGAACCGCAGCCTGGCCCGCCCGCGCTCCGATCTCTCGTTCGATCGCTTCCGCGAGATCCTCGAACGGTCGCCGACGGTGCGCTCGCTGTTGCCCTTCCAATGGGGCGAGCCGCTCCTGCATCCGCGCGTGTTCGACATGATCGAACTCGCCGCGCGGCGCGGGATCCGGACGTTCCTCACCACGAACGGCACGTTGCTCGATGTGGAGCGACAGGAGCGACTGCTCGCGTCCGGGCTGACGCGGCTGTCGATCAGTATCGACGGCAACGACGCGGCGCATCTCGCGACGCGCGGCGTCGAGCTCGCCCCGATCCGCGCGGCGGTGGCCGAGCTGGTGCGGCGGCGCGATGCGAGCGGCTCGCGCCTGCGCATCGACGCGACGATGGTGGTGACCGCCGAGACCGAGCACACGGTCGACGAGTTCTTCCGCGTCTGGCGACCGCTCGTCGATCGCGTGCAGGCGATCCCGCGGATGATCGCCGCCGTCGACGAGACGCGGACGGCGAAGTGCCGTGAACCGTGGCGGGGTCTGCTCGTCGTCCTCGCGGACGGCCGGGTGACGACGTGCTGCGCGGATTCCGAGGGAGCCCTCGACCTCGGCGACGTGCGGAACGAGACGCCGGCGGAGATCTGGAACGGACCGCGGATGCGCGCGCTGCGCCGCGCCCACGCCTGCGGGAAACTGCCGGTGACCTGCGCCCGCTGCACGGAGTATCGGCATCCGGCCGTGAGTCCGAGGTTCCGCTGAACATGTCCGCCGCGCTCGAACTGAAGAAGATCCTCGATCGATGGCTCGGCATCCCGCTGGTGACCGCGGCGGCCGCGCTCGATCGGTTCGTCGTCGGTCCGCCGGATCGGGCGGCGGGCGAGGCGGGATGCGATCGAATCCTCTTCATCAAGCTCTGGGGCGTGGGCAACCTCGCGATGATCCTCCCGATCGTGCGCGCGGCGCGCCGTCAGCATCCGCGCGCGTCGATCGAGTTCCTCACGCTCCCCGAGAACGCGGAGTTCGTCACGGCGGCGGGACAGGTGGATCGAGTCTGGACGTTCTCGCCGCGCGGCGTCGGGACCCCGTTCCTGCGCCTCGTGCGTCTCGCGCTCGCGCTGCGGCGGCGTCGGTTCGATCGGATCGTCGACTTCGAGCAGTTCCTGCGCGCGACCGCGCTCGTGACGAGGGTCGCTCGACCGGCGCGTTCCGCAGGCTTCGACACGCCGCGCCAGGCGCGAGCGCCGCTCTACTCGGACCGCGTCGAGCACGACGAGCGCCGGCACATGGCCCTCGGCTTCCGCGATCTGGCGCGGCGCGCCGGAGTCGAGGTGCGCGACGTCCCACTGCTCGAAGTCCCGCGATCGCCGGCCGCGGCGCGGCGCATCGCTCCGATCGTGACGCGGCTGCGGTCGACGGCGCGGCCGGTCGTCGCGGTCCACGTCGGGAGCGGCGACAACTTCCCGGGCCGGCGGTGGCCGATCCGGGCGTTCGCCGAGTTCGCCGATCGCGTCCATCGCGCGAACGGGGCCACGATCGCGTTCACCGGCACGCGCGCCGAACGCGCGCTCGTGGCGGCCTGCCGCGGCGCGATGCGCGGACCGTCGGTCGACCTGTCGGGCGAGTTCACGCTCGTCGAGTTCGTCGAGTTCCTCGCACGCGTCGACCTCGTGGTGTCGAACGACAGCGCGCCCGTGCACGTCGCCGCGGCGCTCGACGTGCCGCAGGTCGCGCTCTACGGGCCGAACACGCCGACCCGCTACGGTCCGCTGTCGAGCCGCGCGCGGACGTTCCACTCGGGCCTCGCCTGCTCGCCGTGCATCACGAACAAGAACGCGAAGACCTCGGCGTGCCATCGGCCGCTCTGCCTGCATTCGATCGTGCCGGACGCGGTCGCCGCCGCCGCGCTCGCGATGCTCGACCGTCACGCGAACTCGCAGGTGGGCGCCCCGCCGAGCGTCCGGCGCGCGGAGTTCGCCCCGTGAATCCGCTCGGCCGCTTCGGTCGAGCCGCGCGGCTCGTGCGCTTCGGGCTCGATCTCTCGCTCGCGCAGGTTCGCGCGCGCACTCCGTTCAAGCTCACGCTGATCACCACCGACCGGTGCTCGTGCCGCTGCGCGATCTGCCACCTCTGGAAGGCGCCGCGTGACGGGCCGACGCTCGCGGACATCGACCGCCTGTTCGCCGCGAACGCGCACCTGTCGTGGATCAACCTGTCCGGTGGCGAGGTCGTCGAGCGCGATGACTTCACCGCGATCGTCGAGTCCGCGGTGCGGCGCACGCGCGTCGCTGCGCTCGACTTTCCCACCGCGGCGCAGCGGCCGGCCGAACTCGAGGCGCGCGTCCGCGCGGCGCTCGCGACCGGCGTCCCCCGCCTGTTCGTGACGGTGTCGATCGACGGTCCGCGCGCCTTGCACGATCGGTTGCGGGGAACCCCGGGCGCGTTCGATCGCGCGGTCGACGGGTTCGCGCGTCTGAAGTCGATTCGCGACCGCCGGCTGGTCGTCGCGGCCGGCCTGACGTTCTCGTCGCGCAACAGCTCGGCTCCCGATCGCGTCGTCGACGATCTCCTCGCGGATGCGCCGGTGCTGCGCCGCGACGACCTGCACTTCAACGTCGCGCACCACGCGCCGCACTATTACCGCAACCGCGCCGAGGACCGGCCGGACGCCGATCAACGCGCCGCGCTCGCGCGAATGCTCGCCAGCGAATCCGATCGGCGCGAGTCGCGGTCGCCGCTCGCGTTCGTCGAGTCCCTCTACTGGCGGCACGCGTCGCGCTGGCTCGTCGACGGCAAGACTCCCGTCGCCTGCGCCGCGCTGGGGGCGACGGCCTACGTCGACGCCGACCTGCGATTGTTCCCGTGCGCGACCTGGGATCGACCGCTCCTCGATCTGCGCTCGGTCGACTTCTCGCTGCGTCGCGCCGTGGCGACGATCGCGGCGCGCGAGGCGCGGGAGATCGCGAGACGCGCCGCGTGCCCCGGCTGCTGGACGCCGTGCGAGGCGTTCCCGACGTTGCTCACGCGCCTGCCGCGCGCGATCGCGTCCGCGCCGCGCGCGCGCGTCGAGCCGGCCCCGCGGGGAGCGATCGCACCGTGACCGCCGATCGCGCCCGGGCGCTCGTCGCGGGGCTCGTGCTGTTCCTCCTCCCATTCGCGGTCTACCGCCCCGTCCTGCACGGCGAGTTCCAGGTGGACGACTACCGTTTCATCGCGTGGAACGGCGCGCACCTCGATCACCTCGCGCAGCCGTGGCGGTTCTTCACCGAGCCGGCGCTGGTCGCCGACCGCCCGGAGCCCGACATCTATCGGCCGCTCCGCACGTGGTCATTCGCGATCGATCGCCGACTCTTCGGCGACGACACGCTCGGATACCACGTGCACAGCATCGTTCTGCACGCGATCGCGGCGCTGCTCGCGTGGGCGCTCTTGCGGGGCACTTTTGCAAATCGCAGGGCCGGCGCGTTCCTCGGCGCGCTCGCGTTCGCGGCGCATCCGCTGGGCAGCGAGGCGGTCGCGTGGATCTCGGGACGATCGGACGTCCAGGCCGCGGTGTTCGGGCTCCTCGCGTTGCTCGCGGCGCGACGCGCCGAAGGCTCGCGACGCTGGCTTTCGCTCGCGGCGCTGCTCGCGATGCTCGCCGGGTTCGCGAAGGAGACCGCAGTCGTCGTCCCGGCGCTCTACCTCGTCGAGATGCGCGCGCGCACCGGGCGCTTCCGCGGCTCGCTCGCCCCGTTCGTCGCGCTGTCGGTGGGGATCGCCGGCTACCTCGCGACCTACGTCGCCGTGCGCGGAGCGCCGCCGACGGGACAGGTCCCGTTCTACTTCGGGTCGTTCGCGCGCCATCTCCCGTTCGCGGCGGTCGGCATCGGCACGTTCCTTCGCATGGTCGCGTGGCCGACGCGCTTCAACTTCTATCACGAGACGGAGCTGTACCTCGACTCGAACGGAACCGGAGCCGCCGGACTGTGGCCGGCCCTCGTCGTGATCGGTGTCGCGATCGCGCTCGCGGGCGCGCTGCGCCGACGCGCGCCGAGCGTCACGTTCGGGATCATCTGGTTCGCGATCGCGCTCGCGCCGGCCGCCAACCTCGTCATTCCGTTGCGGACCGTGGTCTCGGAGCGCTTCGCGTACCTCCCGTTGGTCGGCATCTGCGGCGGGGTGATCATCGCGCTCCACGACGCGCTCTCGCGTCTCTCGCGATCGACGCGCGTGGGGAGCGTCGCGTGCGTCGCGATCTGCGTCGTGCTCGGGGTGGTCACCACCCGCCGCGCGGCCGAATGGGCTTCGCAATCGGCGCTTTACGAAGCGACGCTGCGCGACTGGTCGAACTCGTGGTCCGCGCGCCTCGGGCTCGGCTCGCTCCGCCTCGCAGCCGGTGATCGGGACGGCGCCGAGTCGCAGTTCGAGGCTGCGCGGCGACTGGTCGACGGGTCGCGTCCGGGCGTCCCGGCCGATTTCAGCCGCTTGGCCGAGGCGACGGCCGCGCTGGCGACTTCGCGGTTCGAGCGCGGCGACTTCGCCGGCGTCGTGACGCTCCTCGAGCCGATCGAATCGCGTCTCGCCGCCGAACCGGCGGAAGCCGCGCGCGCGCGTCACGCACGGGATCTGACCGTGCTCCTCGGCCGGTCGCTGCTCGCGCTGCGGAAGCTCGCCGAAGCGCTCGCGACGTTCGAGCGCGCGCTCGAACGCTACGGCGAGTCACCCGAGCTTCACGACCTCATCGGGAACGTCGCACACCTCCGGCTCGACGGAGCGACCGCGCTCGATCAGTACCAACGCGCGCTCGAACTCGATCCGGACTACCACCTCGCGCGAATTCACATCGCGGAGGTGCTGCACTACGTCCCCGGGATGGAGCCGGAAGCAACGCGCCAGCTCCGTGAAGTCCTCGCGCGCGACCCGCATCAGGCGCAGGCGCGCGAGCTGCTCGAGGAGTGGACCCGGTCGAAGTGACGGTGCGCGGCGCGCGAGTGCGCGCTCACTTCTTCCCGTTACCGCCGGAGTTGTTCGTCCCGCCGCCGCCGCCCTTCCAGCCGGGGCCGGAGCCGTTGTCGCCGCCGTTCTTCTTCTTGTCCTTATTCGGATCGTTCGACGGCGAATGGACCATCTTGCCGTCGGAGACGTTGAACCGCGGCGGGTCGACGACCTTGGTCTTCTGCTTGGCGATCGGCGGCTTCGGGTTCTTCTTCACGCGCGGGCCGTGCATGAGGCTCGCCGCGACCTTGAACTTGCCGCCGGAGCCGGTCGCCTCGAGGTTCTCGATCATCCGGTAGACCACGCGGCCGGTGACGTCGCGGTACTTGATGTACTCGCCTTCGGAAGCGTCGATCGACTCCTTCTCTTCCTCGCGCACCAGCGGTTCCGGAGTGGTCGGCATGTAGGCGCCGGATGTCTTCGGCGACGCGACGTTGACGCGATCGCCGTCGCCGCTGTTCATGAAGAGGAACGCGGCACCGGCCGCGCTGAGCGCGAGCACGCCGATGATGACCGGGACTTTCGCGATTCCACGGGTGCGAGGCAGGGACGTCGTCACGGCTGGGTCCTCCGGTCGATCGGGCGCGTCGCACGAAAAAGGCGGCGAACGCGGGATTCGATGCTGCTGTCGGGGTCGCGAAGCATATCCCGCTTCGCGATTCGCGGGCAAGCCGATATCGGAATGGACTTCCGCCCGACTTGACGCATCCTGGTGCGGCGCGTGCAACACGCGCCTCCGAACCCCCTGCGTCCGAACGAGATGACCGCTCCAAACCTCCCACGACCGCCGCGCGCCGCACGTCGACGCCGCATCGCATCGATCGCCGCGGGCGCTCTCGCCGCGGCAGCGATCGTCGTCGTCGGTTGCGATCGATCGGGAGGCTCCGGGCGGCCTGCGGCGTCCCCGGCCAGCGGCTCCGAACCGGCATCGCCTCCCGCGGCAGCGTCCCGGCCGGCCGATTCCGCGGCCCCGGCCGTCCGCCTCTCGCTCGTCTGCGACGCACCGCAGTTCGACTTCGGCCCGATCGCCGAGGGCGAGGTCCGCGAGCACTCGTTCCCGCTCGAGAACCGCGGCCCCGCGCCCGTGACGCTGAACACCGTGTCGACCCAGTGCGGCTGCACCGTTGCGAGCATCGTTCGCGCCGACGGCGAGAAGATCGTCCCGCCGGGGAACGGCACCGCGGTCCCGGGCGGTCTGCTGACGCTGGCGCCGGGAGGAAAGTGCGACGTCGTCGTCTCGTTCAACAGCCGGAACCAGCCGGCGGGCGCGATCCACAAGGCGACGACCGTGATGTCGAGCGATCCGACATCGCAGTCTCTGACACTCACGTTCTCCGCGGAAGTCCAGCGCGCGTTCCGCGCGGAGCCCGCGACGGTGCAGTTCGGCGAGCTGCGCCGCGGCGAGGAGAAGACGCAGCGCGTGATGATCCGCTCCGATCGTGTCCCCGAGTTCTCCGTCACTGGAATCGATTCGGCGCCCGCGTGGATCGCGTGGAAGACCGAGCGCACGCCGGACGGAGTCGCGCTCGATCTGAGTCTGAAAGCGGACGCTCCGTGCGGGTTGCAGCAGCAGAACCTCGTCGTGACGACGCGCGACGCGAAGTTCCACTCCCTGACCGTGCCGGTCTACGCGACGATCGTCTCGCGCATCCGGTTCGACACCGGCAACCCGGAGAATCGCGAGCGGATCGATTTCGGCCTGATCGATCCGGGCAAGTCGGCGACCCGCACCGTGGACGTCACGAACGATGACCCCCGCGTGCCGTGCCACGTGTTGTCCGCGGACGTCGACTCGCCGGCGGCGTCACAGTTCACGACGCGCGTCGAGACCGTCACGGAGGGCGCGCACTACCGCATCGTGATCGAGTCGACGCCGACGGGTAAGAACCGCACCTTGCGCGGCGTGCTGCGCATCACGACGGATCATCCCGACCTTCCGAAGCGCGAGCTCCCGCTGCAGGCGTGGGTGCGGAGCGCTCCGTGAACCCGAAAACATCGCCGACCCCGGCATCGCTTCCATTCCGGACCATTACCATGTCGCGCCCGTGCGTTCATCGCGCGGGCCGTCCGATCGGAGTCAGAACATGAAGCTCTCGATTCTCGCCCGACTGGTCTCGTGCGCCGCGCTCGTCGCGACGCAGGTCGCGATCCCGGCCGCCGCGCGCGCGCAGGATCCCGCGCCGAGACCGCCGCTGCAGCAGACGAACGGCCAGCTCCCGACGCAGCCGTCGCCGGCGGTCCCGGCGACCGGCGTCGTCCCGACGCCGGCGAACGTGCCGACCGCGCAGAACCCGGCCGACATCGAGAGCGCCATCTACTCGCCCGAGCCGGAGGCCGATTTCGGCGAGCTGCTGCAGGGCGAGATCAAGCCGCACACCTTCAAGGTGGGAAACCGCGGCACCGAGAACATCAAGATCCAGAAGGTCCAGCCGACGTGCGGCTGCACGGTCGCTCAGGTGAAGACGAGCGACGGCCGGCTGCTCGATCCGAAGCTGCAGAAGCCGGGCGAAGATCTCCTCGAGCTGAAGCCGGGCGAGTTCTGCGAGATCAACGTCGAGTTCAACTCGGCGGGTCAACCGACGACGCAGCTCGAGAAGCACGTGATGGTGATCTCGTCCGACAACCGCATGCCGAACCTGAACCTCACGATGAAGATCTCCGTGATCCAGGGCGTGCAGCTCGAGCCGAACCCGCTGCAGTTCGGCGACATCACGCGCGGCGAGCAGAAGTCGCTGAAGGCGTACGCGCGCCTCGTCAAGGTGAAGGACCTCGAGATCAAGGGCGTGCAGGAGAAACCGGACTACGTCGACGTGAAGTGGGAGCGCGGCAAGACGCAGGACGGCGCCGACGCGATCGTGATCGACGTGACGCTGCTCCCCACCGCGCCGATCGGCTACGTCGCGCCGACGATCGCCTTCGCGACGTCCGACCCGCGCCTCAGCAGCCTGCGGATGCAGGTCTATGCGAACGTGAAGTCCGAGGTCACCTTTTCGACCGGCAACGCCGTGAACGGCGAGCGGATCGACTTCGAGGTGATCGACTTCGGCCAGTCGGTGACGCGCACCGTCGTCGTCAAGAACGCGAACGAGCAGCGCCCCTATCGCGTGACGGGCGTCGAGATCGATTCGACGCACAAGGACAAGATCGAAGCGAAGCTCGAGACGGTGAAGGAAGGCGCGGAATACAAGATCACGTTGACCACCGCGCCCGACCTCGACGCGCGGTTCTTCCGCGGCATCCTGCGCATCCAAAGCGACAGCCCGGAAATGCCGATGAAGGAGCTGCACTTCCACGGCTGGGTCAAGAAGAGCTGAGGTCGAGTGACCGATCCGGGCGGCGAAACGGAATCGAAGCGCCGGCGAGTTCCGATCGAGCTCGTGGTGTTCCTGCTCATCGGCGCCGTCGCCGTCGGCGTCTGGCGCTTCGTGGTCTATGAGCCGCGCCGCCCGAACGTCATCCTGATCTCGATCGATTCGCTGCGCCCCGACCACCTCGGCTGCTACGGCTACGGGAAGCCGACCTCGCCCGCGCTCGACGCGCTCGCCGCGCGCGGGACGCGCTTCGAGACGGTGCACAGCTCGTCGTCGTGGACGCTGCCCGCCCACCTTTCGATGATGACCGGGCTGCCGGACGACGTGCACGACGTCGTGTACGACCTCATCAAGCTCGACCCGCGCCGACAGACACTCGCGCAGTGCTTCCACGACGGCGGCTACCGGACCGCGGGCTTCTTCGGCGGGCCGTACCTGCATCGCACCTGGGGCTTCGACCGCGGGTTCGACATCTACGAGAACTGCGGAACCCGCTCGCTCGCGGACTACGACCCGCGCGACGTGCAGAAGATGTCGCGCGAACAGCAGATGATGCTCGCCGCGAAGACCGATCAGGAGTCGCACGAGTCGCGCACCGCCGACAAACTCGAAACGTCCGCGGAGCAGTTCCTGTCGTCGGTCGGCGATCGTCCCTTCTTCCTGTTCGTGCATCACTGGGACGTGCACTACGACTACATCGCACCCCCCGAATACCAGCGCATGTTCGTGACGCCCGAGATGCAGCCGATCGACACGCGCAACTTCGCCTACCGCGACGACATCAACAAGGATCTCCCGGCCGCGAAGGTCGACTACATCAAGGCGCTGTATGACGCGGAGATCCGCTGGGTCGACGACCACATCGCGAAGCTGATGAAGCAGCTCGACGACCTCGGGCTCGCGGACGACACGTACGTCGTCGTCACCGCCGATCACGGCGAGGAGTTCTTCGAGCACGGCGAGAAGGGGCACCGCAACAACCTGTTCGAGACGTCGATCCGAATCCCGTTGATCGTGATCGGACCGGGAGTGAAGCGCGGGCAGACCGTCACGTCCGGCGTGCGCATCATCGACATCATGCCGACGCTGGTCGGCCTCGCGGGCCTCCCCGCCCCGCGCGAGGCGATGGGCGTCTCGCTGCAGCCGTTCCTCGACGGCGACGCGAGCGGGAAGATCACCGAGCTGCCGTTCTCCGCGGAGCTGACGCACGTGCCGACGAAGCCGGACGGCTCGTGCGACGAGAAATTCCGCAAGGTCCAGGCGTTCGGCAAGGGCTGCTTCAAGATCATCAGCGAGGAGTGGCGGCTCTACAACCCGAACCAACCGACCAAGTTCAACGGACTCTCACTCGGCGCGCCGACCGGCGAGGTGTTCGACCTCTGCCGCGATCCGGGAGAACTCGACGGGATCGGCGCCCGCCAGCCGGACGCACTCGCGAAGCTCACGAAGTTCCGCGGCGAGCAGATCGACGGGCTGCGCCGCATGCGAGCGGCGCTCGCGAACTCGGGGGGAGACAACCGCGCGACGATCCCGCCGGAGATCCTGAAGTCGCTCCGGGAGAACGGTTACGTCCAGGGCAATCCGAATGCGGCGAGCGAGCCGCCGCTGACGTCTCCAGCGACCACACCCGCGTCGTCCCCGGCGTCGCGGCCGAAGCCGCCCGAGGACCCGCAGAAGTCCGATCGATGACCCCAGCGCCGCCGTCGCGCGCGCGCCGCGTCTGCGGCCGACTGCTCCTCGCCGCCGGCGCCACGATCCTCACGCTCGCATTCCTCGAGGTCGTGCTGCGCATCGCTCCCGCGCTCATGCCGGGCCCGCGCGGCGGCGTCGACGCGCCGTTCCGGGTCCTCTGCGTCGGCGATTCCCACACCTATGGCCTGAACCTTCCGCCGGACGCGGCCTACCCCGCGCGCCTGCAGCGATTGCTCGATCCGGCCGGCACGACGATCGGCGTGAAGAACTACGGCGTGCCGGGGCGCAACTCCGGCGCGCTCCTGCGCGAGCTGCCGCGCTATCTCGACGAGATCCGCCCGGACGTCGTGATCGTGCTGGTCGGCTTCAACGACGCGTGGAACTTCGACGCAGCGCCCGAGGCGGGCGAGTCGTTCGCGGCGCGCGTGCGTCAGTTCGCGCGGGAGCTGAAGCTCGTGCGCATGGCGCGGCTCGTCCTCTTCCGCGAGCAGGCCGCGGCGCCGCAGATGGTCGTCGAGAACGGCCGGACGTTCGTCATCGAGAACGGCGAGCGCCGACCCGCGAGCATCGGCGGCAAGGCGTTCGGCGTGCTCGAGGGCGACGCGCTCGCGACGCGCGTCGAATCAAACGTCGCGCGAATCATCGCGCTGGTGCGCTCGCGCGGCGCACGCGTCGTCGTGCTCGACTACGCGACCGAGCAGGACGCCACGTTCGTCACGCTGAACGCCGCGCTCGCCGACGTCGCTCGCCGCGAGGGCGCGACGTTCTGCGAAGTCGCGGTCCCGATGCGGGACGCGATTCGCGAGCTCGGCAAGGACGCGCTGTTCTTCCCGGACGGCCACCCGACCGGCGTCGGCTACGCCCGCGTCGCGGAGATCGTCGCCGCGCGGCTGCGCGAGGCCGGGGGACTTCCGGCACCGACCGCGGCCTCCGCGCCGGCCGACGCGCCGGCCGACGCGCCGACGCTCGAGATCGCGCAGACCGGCGGCCGATGGATCGCCACGGTTCGGGGATCTCCGCAGCGCGACGTGCAGATCGTGCTGGCCGCGACGCGTGAGCCGCCGATCCGGTTCGCGGGCGCCGACGTCGCGATCGGGAAGGACGCGCTGTTCGATCGCTCGTTCGGGACGCCGTCCTTGCGCGCACGCACGGACGACTCGGGCATCGCGCGGATCGAGCTGCCTCCCGAGCTGTTCGCGCCCGAACAGGGGAAGGACCTCTTCGCGGTCGCCGCGCTCTATCCCGCCGCGTCGGCCGCGCTGGCGCCGCGGGTGTCGCCGGTCGTTTCGTTCCGCCCCTGAGCGCCCGGCTTCGCGGACTCCTGTCGGCCGGGACACACGATCTTCACGATCGCGGGCGATCCTGTGTGAGCCGATCCGCAGCACCCGCAAAGGAACTCATGAGTCACATCCTGTTGATCGAGGACGACCCGGATCTCGTCGCGCTGCTCTCGCATCACCTCCGGCGGCGCGGTCACGAGGTGTCCGTCGCGTTCGATGGAAGCGAGGGCTACGTCGCGGCGGTCCGCAACCGACCGGACGTCGTGGTGCTCGACCTCCTCCTGCCGGGATTCACGGGTCACGAAGTGCTGCACCTGATCCGCACGAACCCCGAGATCCGCCGCACGCCGGTTCTGGTGCTCTCCGCGCTCGACTCCGAGGAGGAGAAGAGCCGCGTGCGCGCGCGCGGCGCCGATGCCGCGATCGGAAAACCGTTCTCGCTCTCGAACGTGCTCGACCGGATCGCCGACCTGCTGCGCCCGCGGCCGCGGCCGCGTTCCGGTTCCGCGGAGCCGATCGCCCTCAGCGGTTGAACAGCTCTTCGATGTGATGGATGTGCTGGTCGTACGCGTCGACCACCTTCGACCAGTCGACCTTCATCTGCGGGAACTGATCGAGCCGCTTCACGGCAGGCGGCGCGGGAATCGACGCGCGCACCGGGATCTGCACCGAGTCGCTCGACGAGAGCCGGCGCTCGACGTCCGCGGACAGAAGGTAGTCGATCAGCTTCTTCGCGCCTTCCTCGTGCGGCGCGCCCTTCACGAGCGCGACGGTGTTCGGCAGCACGAGCGTCCCAATGCCGCCGTCGACGGACTTCGGGTCGTCGGGATAGACGGCGACCACGTGCCCGCCGTCGGACTGCGCGACATGGAAGTCGTCGGTGTCGGTGAATCCGAACCAAGCTTCGCCGGTGCGGACGAGCCGCGCCACCATCGCGTTGCCCGGCGCGACGATCACGTCGTTCGCGATCGCATCCGCGAGGAACTTGTCGACCGCAGCGCCGCCGAGCGTGGCGTAGAGCGCGATGACGTGCGTTTGCGTCGTCCCGGCCAGCGGCTTCGCGATCGCGCCCTTGCCCTTCCACTGCGGATCGAGCAGCGAGCGGTACGAAGTCGGCCAGGACTTCGGATCCGGCAGCTTGTCGGTGTTGACGATCAGCACGCGTGCGCGCGCCGCGAAACCGTGCCAGTAGCCGTCCTTGTCCTTCAACTCGGCGGGGATGTCGCTCGCGGAAGGGGACGCGTACGGCGCGAGCAGCCCGAGCTTCTGGAGCCGCAGCGTGTGGAGGATCTCGTTGTTCCAGAACACGTCGCAGCGCGGCCGGTTCTGCTCCTCCTCGATCGCCTTCACGAGCCCCACCGTCTTCGTCATCTCGACGTCGAACTGCGCCTTCACTTCGACGCCCGTGTCCGCCTGGAACTGCTTCAGGATCGGCTCCGCGTATTCGCGGTCGAGCGCGCAATAGACGACGACCGCCTTCGACTTGGAACAGCCCGCGAGGGTCGCGAACGACAAGAGGATCGCGGCCGAAGCCGTGAGGAAACGACGCATCGTGGATCTCCACCGCCGCGGTCGCGCGGGCGTGACGTTCAGTGACCGAGTTCCTTGCGCAGCTCCTCGAGTCGAGTCCGCGCGCGCGCGACGTCGTCGATCTCGCTCGGCTGCGCTTCGAGCCGGAAGCCCTGCTCGAGCAACTCGAGGGCCCGCTTCGGATCGCGCCGTGGCGTCGGCTCCGACAACGCGATCCCGAGCAGGATCGATGCGCTCGCGGCGTGCGCGCCGCCCGATGCGAACCCCCGCAGATCGCCTTCGCACCGGTTCAAGTCCTCGCGGTCGCGAGTCTCGATGAACCGGAGGGCGCAGGATTTCGCGATGCCGAACTGAATGGCGTCGCGGAGCTCTTCGTTGCCGATCTCTGCCGCACGCTCGAACGCCTTGAGCGCGTCCCCCTGTCGGCCGCGCGCCTGGTAGCTGCGGCCGAGCCAGTATTGGAGCACCGACGAATCGGCGTCGTCGCGCACGGCGGAGACCGCCAGCGCGACGGCCTTCGCCGGATCGTGATCGGTCTCCAACGCGCCGCGGATCGACTGCACGCTTTCCTCGCGTGCGGCGGATCGGTCGTCACCGCATCCCGCCAACGCGAGCGCGGCGACCGCGAGCAGAACGAAGCCGAAGCCGGTGCCGATCAGCGATCGGACCGGACGGTGGATCCCGTCGACACTTCCAAGAACCGGCATGGGACGGAGCCTATCCTTCGTCCCCGCGCGTTTCGACCTCAGTGCGCTCTCGCCTCGAAGGATCGGTCGCCAGCCTCCGGAGGCATCCCCGCCGAAATCGTCGAGTTCTGCGGCGAGAACAACTTCGAGTCGAGCAGAGCCCCGCACAAGTTGCAGATCAAACGGATGGTCAGGCTCCCGCTCGGCTCGAGAATCTGCTCCTCACGAACATCGAGGATACTGCACGGGCAGCTCTTCATCGAACCCCCCAACTCACGAGCGGTACCTTCGACCAGGGGTTGCCGACCCCCGTGCGAAGGCGGTTTCTTTTCACGCTTCTTCGACTCGGACCCGTCACCACCACCACCGAGCCGCACGAAGCGTTCCAACCCTCTTCTTCTTCTCGCAAGATCCCGGGTGTCGATCGGCGCGCCGCCACTGACCCGATCGTCGAACCTGAGGCGCTCCATCTCTTTGCAGCGCGCCAGTGACGAGACGATATCGACGCGCCGGATGTTCAGAGCTTTTTGACACTTTCATTTTCGAGGAGATGCTGCGCTGATCCGCTCCGATGCGGCGATCACCCCGCTTCGAATCGCTGCGGGTTCTACTGGTGACCGTTCGGGCCCGCGAAGTTTCACGACGCTCACCGTGTCCGGTCCGCACGCCGACGTTCGGAGTCGCCCGATCGAGCGACCGCTATCCTCGTCGCGATGTCGAGCGGCACGCTTCCCTTCCCCGAACGATCCCCGGTGAAGACCCCAGCGCCGGAAGCCCCGGCGGCGAGTCGAGTGTTCCTGCTCGACGGCACCGCGCTCGCCTATCGCGGCCACTTTGCGCTGATTCGGCAACCGCTCACGAACTCGAAGGGGCAAAACGTCTCCGCCCTGTTCGTCTTCGCGCAGACGCTTCTCTCCATCCTCGACAAGGAGAAGCCCGACTACATCGCGGTCGCGTTCGACCCGCCGGGCAAGACGTTTCGCCACGACCGTTACGCCGATTACAAGGCGACCCGCGAGAAGACGCCGGACGAGCTGGTGGCGATGTTCCCCGCGCTGCGCGAGCTCGTGCTCGCGATGAACCTCCCGCTGATCGAGGTTCCCGGGTACGAGGCGGACGACGTGATCGCCACGGTGGCGAAGCAGGCGGAGGCGGCCGGCCACGACGTGCTGATCGTCACCGGCGACAAGGACTTCCTCCAGATCGTCTCCCCCCACGTCAAGCTCTACAACGTCCTGCGACCCGACCGCGCGGTCGAGATCCAGGGGTGCGAGGCGGCGGAAGCGAAGTTCGGCGTCGGCCCGGAGCACGTGATCGATGTCCTCGCCCTGATGGGCGACACCAGCGACAACGTCCCGGGCGTCGAGGGGATCGGGCCGAAGACCGCGTCCGAGTTGATCAAGAAGTTCGGCGGGATCGACGAGCTGTATCGCCGCCTCGCCGAAGTCGATCGCGCGTCAGTCCGCGAGAAGCTCGAGCGCTCGCGCGACCTCGCATTCCTCTCGCGCGAACTCGTCACGTTCGATCTTTCCGCGCCCGTGCAGTTCGACCCCGCCCGGTTTCGGCGCATCGCGCCCGACGCGCCCCGCCTCCTCGATCTCCTGCGGACCTGGGAGATGAACTCGCTGATCGACCGCGTGCGCGTCGCTCCGGCGCCCGAGTCGCGCGACTACCGCGTCGTGCGCGACCGCGCCGCGTGGGACGCGTTCCTCGCCGCGATCCGCGCCGCGAAGGAGTTCGCGTTCGACACGGAGACGACCGACATCGATCCGCTGCGCGCGCGCCTCGTCGGCATGTCGTTCTCGTTCGCGCCGAACGTCGCGTGGTACCTGCCGGTGAACCTCGACCCGCCGCTGTTCGGCGACGGTGCACCGGATCAGGAGCGGTTCCTCGCCGAGCTGCGCCCGATCTTCGCGGATCCCGCGGTCCGCAAGGTCGGTCAGAACGCGAAGTACGACCTCTTGATGCTCGGCCGCGCCGGCGTCGACGTCGCGAACGTCTCGTTCGACACGATGGTCGCGTCTTATTGCGTCGCCCCGCACGAGCTCGCGCACAACATCGACCATCTCGCTCTCAAGTACCTGAGCCTGCAGAAGATCCCGACCTCCGACCTGATCGGGAAGGGCAAGCAGCAGACGACGATGGACAAGGTGCCGATCGAGAAGGTCGGCGAGTACGCGTGCGAGGACGCGGACGTGGCGTTCCGGCTGGTGCCGATCCTCCAGAAGGAGATGGACGCGATCGGCGTGACGAAGCTCTTCCGCGAAGTCGAGATGCCGCTCGTGCGTGTCCTCGAAGCGATGGAGCGCACCGGCGTCGCGATCGACGTCGCCGTCCTGCAGCGCATCGGGAAGGAATTCGACGCGCGGCTCGTGACGCTCACGGCGGACATCCACGCGGCGGCGGGCGAAGTGTTCAACATCAACTCGCCGCAGCAGCTCGGGAAGATCCTCTTCGAGAAGCTCGAGGTGCACAAGGCGTGCGGCATCCAGCGGCCGCGCCGGACGCAGACCGGTTGGTCGACCGACGCCGCGGTTCTCGAATCGCTCTCCAAGCACCCGCTCCCGGCGAAGCTCCTCGAGTACCGCGGTCTGGTGAAGTTGAAGGGCACGTACATCGATGCGCTGCCCGCGCTCGTGAACCCGGAGACCGGGCGCCTGCACACTTCGTTCAACCAGGCGGTCGCCTCGACCGGCCGCCTTTCATCCTCCGATCCGAACCTGCAGAACATCCCGATTCGCACCGCGGAAGGCCGGCAGATCCGCACCGCGTTCGTGCCGTCCGGACCGGATTCGGTGCTGCTCTCCGCGGACTACTCGCAGATCGAGCTGCGCATCCTCGCGCACCTCTCGGGCGACGAGAACCTGATCCGCGCATTTCGCGCGCGGCAGGACGTGCACCGCTCCACCGCCGGCCTGATCTTCGGGATGCCCGCCGCGGAGGTCCCCGACGAGCTGCGCGCGCGGGCCAAGACGATCAACTTCGGCGTGATCTACGGGATGGGCGCGCAGCGCCTTGCTGCCCAGACGGACATGACGCAGCCCGAAGCGGCGAAGTTCATCGAGGCA